>NZ_JAJJMP010000001.1:587500-887500 GCF_020905415.1 Myroides oncorhynchi
TTCTTTTCACCTTTCCCTCACGGTACTGGTTCACTATCGGTCTCTCAGGAGTATTTAGCCTTGGCGGATGGTCCCGCCGGATTCAATCAAGGTTTCACGTGCCCCGACCTACTCAGGATACCACTATTCTTATCTTCTCTTACTTATACGGGACTATCACCCTCTATGGTCTACCTTTCCAAGTAGTTCTAATTCAATCCGCAAGAAATATCGTGGTCCTACAACCCCAAAATTGCCGTAACAACTTTGGTTTGGGCTATTCCGCGTTCGCTCGCCACTACTTGCGGAATCACTTTTGTTTTCTTCTCCTCCGCCTACTTAGATGTTTCAGTTCAGCGGGTTCGCCTCCTTATTGGATACTATGTCTTCAACATAGTGGGTTGCCCCATTCGGATATCTACGGATCAATTCGTGTGTGCCGATCCCCGTAGCTTTTCGCAGCTTATCACGTCCTTCTTCGCCTCTGAGAGCCTAGGCATTCCCCATACGCCCTTATTTTGCTTATGTGCTTACAATTCTTTCGAATCGTACTTTCTATAAATTTTAATATATTTCTATATCTTGTTTGTATTCTTTTCTAACTTTATTTTGTTAGTTAAGTTATCAATATGTCAATGATCGTTTTGGCTTTTAAAGCCTAGTGGAGAATATCGGAGTCGAACCGATGACCTCCTGCGTGCAAGGCAGGCGCTCTAGCCAGCTGAGCTAATCCCCCGTTTTTTCTATCGGTATCACTACCACAAAACGGTTAGCTAACCTCTAGTATTTCCTTTTAATACATAACCTTAAGTATTTAGTAGTCCCGGGCAGACTCGAACTGCCGACCCCTACATTATCAGTGTAGTACTCTAACCAGCTGAGCTACGAGACTCTATACTTATTGTTTGTATCTTTTTTTTTGGTATTAACAGCGAGAGTAAAGTTATTATAATCCTAATTATTCTCTAGAAAGGAGGTGTTCCAGCCGCACCTTCCGGTACGGCTACCTTGTTACGACTTAGCCCTAGTTACCAGTTTTACCCTAGGCAGCTCCTTGCGGTCACCGACTTCAGGTACCCCCAGCTTCCATGGCTTGACGGGCGGTGTGTACAAGGCCCGGGAACGTATTCACCGGATCATGGCTGATATCCGATTACTAGCGATTCCAGCTTCACGGAGTCGAGTTGCAGACTCCGATCCGAACTGAGACAAGCTTTGGAGATTCGCATCCTGTTGCCAGGTAGCTGCTTTCTGTACTTGCCATTGTAGCACGTGTGTAGCCCAGGACGTAAGGGCCGTGATGATTTGACGTCATCCCCACCTTCCTCACGGTTTGCACCGGCAGTCTTGCTAGAGTCCCCGCCTTAACGCGCTGGTAACTAACAATAGGGGTTGCGCTCGTTATAGGACTTAACCTGACACCTCACGGCACGAGCTGACGACAACCATGCAGCACCTTGTAAATTGTCCGAAGAAAAATCTGTTTCCAAATCTGTCAATCTACATTTAAGCCCTGGTAAGGTTCCTCGCGTATCATCGAATTAAACCACATGCTCCACCGCTTGTGCGGGCCCCCGTCAATTCCTTTGAGTTTCATTCTTGCGAACGTACTCCCCAGGTGGGATACTTATCACTTTCGCTTAGCCACTCAGACCGAAATCCGAACAGCTAGTATCCATCGTTTACGGCGTGGACTACCAGGGTATCTAATCCTGTTCGCTACCCACGCTTTCGTTCATCAGCGTCAATAAATACGTAGTAACCTGCCTTCGCAATTGGTATTCCATGTAATATCTAAGCATTTCACCGCTACACTACATATTCTAGTTACTTCCATATTATTCAAGCTCTGCAGTATCAATGGCCGTGTCCTAGTTAAGCTAGGAAATTTCACCACTGACTTACAAAGCCGCCTACGAACCCTTTAAACCCAATAATTCCGGATAACGCTCGGATCCTCCGTATTACCGCGGCTGCTGGCACGGAGTTAGCCGATCCTTATTCTTACGGTACCGTCAAGTCTCTACTCGTAGAGAGGTTTCTTCCCGTACAAAAGCAGTTTACAATCCATAGGACCGTCATCCTGCACGCGGCATGGCTGGTTCAGAGTTGCCTCCATTGACCAATATTCCTCACTGCTGCCTCCCGTAGGAGTCTGGTCCGTGTCTCAGTACCAGTGTGGGGGATCTCCCTCTCAGGACCCCTAATCATCGTCGCCTTGGTATGCCGTTACCATACCAACTAGCTAATGATACGCATGCCCATCTTATACCGATAAATCTTTATTATTAATGTGATGCCACATCAATAAACCATGGAGCATTAATCCGAATTTCTTCGGGCTATTCCCCTGTATAAGGTAGGTTGCATACGCGTTACTCACCCGTGCGCCGGTCTCAAAGAAGCAAGCCTCTTCTACCCCTCGACTTGCATGTGTTAGGCCTGCCGCTAGCGTTCATCCTGAGCCAGGATCAAACTCTTCATCGTATATTTTTAATTTCGTAAATTAAAAACTATAATCCAAATCTTGCGATTTGCCTTACTCTCTTATTTGTATGCTGTCAATCCAATATGTCTATGAACGTATTCTTCTATCCTATCTCACTTCTGTTTCAAAGCGAGTGCAAAAGTAAAAAACTTATTTGAATTAGCAAAATTTATTTTGAGAAAATTTAATCCCTCTTTTTCGCTAACCCCTCGTCTTTACTGAAGCGGACTGCAAAGATACTACCTTATTTTATTGTTATCCAAATTTATTTTTATAAATTTTTAAAACTATTTTTAAGTAATACTTGCTTCACTATTTTTATATGATCGTCTGCTTTTCGATCCCTAGTTACCGTGGTAACTACTTCTCTAATGCGGATGCAAAAGTAGCATCTTTTCCTTTACTTGCAAACTTTATATTACCTTTTTTTGAAAGTATTTTATAACTCGCTATTATCCGACGTTTTAGCTAGCAAAGTTTTTTTTGCCTTTGGTAGGTTTCTCTTGTGGATGTGCTTCTGATAGGGGTTTTGATGTTGTAGTCTATATATTATAGTGTACTCTTATATATAGCGAGCTTGTTTTGGTTGCTTTCTATTATATCGCGTCCTGAGGCTGTAATACCTATTGTAGTTAAATATTGAGATTTTAAATTCTTTCTTTACTCTTATATATAGATAGAAATGCGAATACCTCTTATATAACGTGTTTTTGATTCTTTGTACCTTACTTTCTTGTTTTGGGCTGTGTATATTCCTTATTATGTACGTTTATTGTATTGTTTACAGCTACTTTTTTCTGTTAATCTGTTCTATTTTAACCTTCTACCTAGCTTTTGGACAAAAAGTGGTATAGTTTTTTTCGTTCTCATTATGTGTGTTTAAATTTACAACTAATTGTTTTTCAATTATTAATACATATTTCTACTATTTTCCTATAAATTGCCTAATACCTCCTAAGCCCAACAAACATCTACCTCTATACCATCCCCTTCAACATTACCACAAGATTGCTCTGCTAGAAGAGCCTTTTATTGAAAAACTCTTGAAGAAGTGTTGAAGAGGCTGCTGTTCACTAAAGTGCATAAAAAAACCCGAAGCGAATAGCTTCGGGGTCTTATTTAATATATATTGAAGGTAAAAACTATCTGATCGTAATCGTGCAATTAGACAAATCTTCAATTATTGCTAAGGATTCTACGCGGACTCCATGTTCTTCTATCAATTGACGTCCATTTTGAAAAGCTTTCTCAATGATAAAGCCCATTCCTACAAGATTAGCTCCAGACTGTTTGATTAAATCTAATACCCCAACAGCTGCATTACCATAAGCTAAGAAGTCATCTACAAATAACACATTATCCGTAGGTTGTAAGAAATCGCTACTAATCACCACATCATACGTTCTATCTTTCGTAAAAGAGTGAATCTGGGTGTGTAGCATATTCTCCATTGTACTAGGCAACTTCTTTTTTGCAAAAACTACAGGTAAATTCAGAAGATATCCAGTCATAATAGCAGGTGCAATACCACTTGCTTCAATAGTCATAATCTTATTTACATTAGTCCCTGCAAATCTTCGTACGAATTCTACACCTATAGACTTCATTAATACTGGATCCATCTGATGATTAATAAAGCTATCTACTTTTAGTATTCCTCCTTCAAAACATCTACCATCTTGCAAAATTCGTTCTTTTAATAATTCCATATTTGTTGTGTTGTATAATTATAAAGTCAAGAGAAGGTCAGTTCCTCCTACAAAAGTTGCAAGCGAATTTACGGATAATCTACTTATCCTATATTATTGATCAAAAATACTTATCTCATTTTGTTGAAATTATTCTTTAAAGCGATAGCTACTACTATGAAAATCGTCCAATCAATAAATGCACTTGCCCAATATATACCATCAATATCATAATATATAGGTACGACTAACATAATCGGTACATATAACAATAGCTGCCTAGATATAGCTATCATACTAGCAGGTCTCGCATTCTCCACAGATGGGAACCACACCATAGCCATAAAAATAGCAGGTAAGATCAACAATACACTCATATATACTCTAAAATTGACTAACTGGTTTATAGTAAATAACTGATTCGGTATCATTAGAGTCAAAACGTCTTGAGGGAACAGCATTACTAAACACCAAAAAGGTATCAATACAGCTAGACCCGTCCAGGTAAATAAGAGATAAGATTTTTTAGTCCGTACATAATTCTGTACTCCATAGTTCATTCCGGCAACAGGCTGAAGTGCACGCATTAATCCGAATATCGGTGTACATAGCAACAGGTAAAAACGATTAACTACGGTAAAGAATGTAATATCACTATCAGAACCGTACTTCGATAGTGCATTAAATACAACGATATTCTGTATGACGACCATAACCATCATAATCATAGCGGGCATCCCCAGATTAATGACTAGCTTCTGTATCTCGCTATCTTTATGTAAAGACCATATATTAGTCTTAAATGAAGCCTTCGAACGGTGATAATATAAAACTCCTAGTATCGTATATACTAACATAGATACATTAGTAGCCCAAGCTGCACCCATAACTCCCCAGCCAAAAGTAGCTATAAAAATAGGCTTAAGGGCTATGTCAATAACCAAACCTATAGCTATCATAAGAGCTGCAACTTTCATCTTGCCTTCTGCTCTAATCATCATATTAAGTGCTAGTCCGTGTACCCAAAAGAAAGTACCTAACACGATAACCTTATAATACTGTGATGCTAATACGGCAATCTCCCCTCTACCACCCATCAGATATATTAAGTCATCTGTATAGATATAAGCAGGCACCATAAATAAAGCAGAAAAAAGTATACTGAGATAATTAACTGTACCTAGACACTTGG
Organism: Myroides oncorhynchi; assembly: GCF_020905415.1. NCBI lineage: Bacteria > Pseudomonadati > Bacteroidota > Flavobacteriia > Flavobacteriales > Flavobacteriaceae > Myroides > Myroides oncorhynchi. The sequence goes on from NZ_JAJJMP010000001.1 coordinate 592,848, forward strand.
CTAACTTCTGCGTATTCTCAGCGCCTATCCAAATACTGATACCTGCCCCCGCTCCAGTACCTATCAGACTACCGATAGCCTGTCCTATCTGAGCAAGTGGAAAGGCAATCCCAACTGCTGCTAGGGCCTGATCATTAATCAAGCGTCCTACGAATACTCCATCTAAGAAATTATTAAGCCCAAATAGCACCATAGCTACCACGGCAGGCCAAGCCATCTGCCACATTACATTTGGCAGATTACCGTTTAAAATTAATTGTTTTTGTTTATCCATATTTATAAGTGAGTTAATTAATGGTACACACAGATAAACACTATAAACAAGGATTTCAAAATTACACTCTTATAACTTAGTAGCTTTTAAGATGACAAATGGTCTGACCACGGGTTTTCCAAGCTTATCTGTGGTATTCTCCATATATTGCCACTGTTCTATATTATAAAATCCAATGTTGGTCAATAGTCTAATCAGCCACTCTGTCTTATGAAAATGGAACACTTCAGAAGTAACAAAAGGTTGTTTCTGAATAAAATCTTTTTGGATAAAGGCTAACGTAAGTTGTCCCTCTGATTTAAGTATTCTATAAACCTCTTGAAAATACTTATTAGGTTCTTCCCAAAAATATATTGTATTAATGGAAAAGCAATTGTCAATAGACTTGTCTTCAAAAGCAATTTTACCTGAATCATCTCCAAGTCCAAAAACTATTTTATGGAGCTTAATCAATTCCTTATTAAACTCAATAGCTTCACTTAACATCACATCTGACAATTCTATACCACTATAATTAATATTCTTCTCTTTAGAAAACAAATAAGGTAAGTGACGACCATTACCGAATCCTAATTCAAGAATTTGCATCCCTGCCTTAATGTTTAATCGATCAATGGTTTTATAAATCATGTTACTATTAGACGCATACATCGTATTTCCAACTTTGACACCATCATCTCCATTAGGACATCTCAGTTGCTTAGCTAACTCAATATTATCCTGTTGCTCCATATTATATAAATTTTGACCAAAGATAACTATTTAGAATAAATCTTAATAACTATCTTTGTACAAATTTCACTAAAACTACCAAAAGAACTATTACTTCAAAAGGAGTAAACATTACGCTAAACGGATTACTATGGAAATGATTATTAAGGATGCTAAAACAAAAAAGATATTACTAGAAAAAAAATATCAATCTAATACTTCTATATCAAGCAATAGTGAAAAATGTAGAACACTACATATACAACATGATGAGATAGATAATAAAGTAGTGGAATACTATAACGAAGATTCTATTATCATCTTTGGGACAATGGATATCAAAAAAGATATCTATGTAGATATGTACGCTGATGAACCTGTCTATGAAATGCACTTCTGTATGAATGGTCATTCAGCTTTTAACTCACCTAGTACTACGATAGACTTTAGCAAAAACGAACATAACCTATATGCGTATAAAGAACTACAAGGACATTTCAAACAACATGAAAACACAAACGAATATCTAGAAGTAATCTTTAACAATGACTATATAGAACAATTGCTCGATAACTATCAGGCATTACGGCCTGCTATAGGAAGAAGAAAAGACCACCTATTCAGACACAATGCAAGTGTGACTAGGGAAATGAGTAGCTTAATAATGGAACTGTATAACACTAATAGAATAGGTGTAATGAAACAGATGTATCTCGATATTAAGTCTAAAGAGCTACTATTACTCCAAATCGAACAATACATTCTCACTAACACAATGTCTACAACTGCTAAAATATCTGTTACTGACAAAAGTAAGCTAGCAGAGGCTAAAGAAATAATAGAACAGCACTTCCAAAATCCGTTAAGTTTAATACAACTAGCAAAAAGAGTTGGATTAAATGATTATAAGTTAAAGAAGGGATTTAAGGAGGAGTATAATACCACTGTATTTGGGTATGTGTATCAACTCAGAATGGAGTATGCCCATAAGATGCTCTTAAATACTGATACCCCTATAAAAGAAATAGCTAACTACTGTGGATATGAATATGTACAACACTTCACTACAGCATTTAAACGAATGTATAATATACCCCCTGCACTGTATAGAAAGCAATAATTCACTTCACTTTATAAAAATGAGAACCAACTATTCTTATCCAATTTCTTCTTCATAGGGCGAATATACATCTTCTCAAAAGCCTTTAACACAGTAGAAGGATACTCTTTTAGAACAACATCTAACGTGTCATCAGGAGGATACCCCTCTAAAGAGTCATAAAGTTCCTCTAATACAAGTTTACTAAATTTCTCATTATTGGGATCTGCGACAATATAAAATCTAGCAAAATGAGAGGAATACCTAATAGTATTATTTAACGTAATGTTACTAACGTCAAACCATGCACCATACTTAGTAATTCCGTTAGGTGATTCGTAAAAAACGCCCCTCTCCTTATCTAGAACAATAGATTCATACTTATATTCTTTGCGTCGTTCATTCATTTTATCCACTCTCTCCTGCTCCACTTCATTAAGACTAGCTACCGTCTCTGATAGCGTTGCCTTAAAGATGTACTCTCTATCGGTAATATTATATGCAACCCTATAACTAGGCCGCTGAGTAGTAGCTATGAAAGAAAAGATAGAAAGACAGACAATACCGCACTTTAAATATCTATTAGAATATAAATACTCTGATCTAGAGAAAATAAAATAAGATAGAGGAATACTTAGCAGAGCCATATAGTCAGTATAATCAATCACCCGATAAACCGGTATACCAAAAGAATGTAACCAACCTAAAATAGGAGAAAACCACGCACTCTTAAACCACAAAAAGAATATAGCAGTAAGTATATGTATCTCCTTAGTAAAACGAGGAAAGAAATAAGACCAAAAAAACGGGAATACAAATAAACCTGCAAAATCTGAAAGTTTGCCCGTTATAGTATTAGAGAAATACTGCTTTAACCAAAGATCATTCAACACTAGTACTAGTAAACTAATGATGAAGAAGGGATTAAAGATTTTATTAGATTGGAACTTTAGAAACATACTTTTAACTTTATAGCAAACTAAGTTAATAAAAAAACCCCAAGAGCGACAATCTCGGGGTTTTCTAACAAAAATAAACTAACAACTCAATAAACAACAAATACTGAAAGTACTGATGATTACATTGAATCAAAACATAACTTGCGACAACAAATTGTTATGTAATATTATAAACTATCTCAATAGACTATATTCGAATTTTGGGTATCCACGCTCTCCTTTATCATTCATAAAGCTTAAGACACGCATTTTATAGAAGTTTCCTTTAGCATCTTTAATTACATAAAAGATATTATTAAACAACTTCTTATCATTAGCAACATCTCTCCAAGTACCACCAATAGTACGTAGGTCTAGTGACAATAATGACTGATCTACATCAGCTAAAGCAAAAGACTTGTACATTGTTTTATCTTTAGCAGGAATAGTAACCTTATATGCGGTAACACCACCGTAACGGTTATTCACAATAAAATCAGAGAAACCATACGATCCCTTAGGATCACCTTGTTGGTCAACAGTATTCGTAAAAACAGTAAAGTTCAAATCCCACTTTTTCTTAGTTGGTTCTACGTCAACAATACTATTATTATCAAAACTAAAGAACGCAAAATTATAAACAGGATTCTTCTCTATATAAACTTCTTTATGAGTAGTATCATTAAGATTAGCATATTGTAACAAATAACCATTCTCTTTACGTAATACTCTTATCTTCTTCCATCCTCTAGTTTCTCCAGCTACACTTACGGAACCTGGAGATACATTATTACTACCTGGTTTAAACCCTAGATTAACTAAATATACCTTATTATCAAAATCATTTAGTTTAATCTCATTAATAGCAGTAGATTCAATAAATCCTGAAGGGTAATCTATATATGCGACATTACTAGCTTCAAATGTTCCAATTTGAACCTTTTGTTTTAAATCAGAAACATCACTCTCTTTAACTTTATCTATATCTATCGAAGAAATAGAGCCAGTGGCCATATAAATAGATCCGTTTAGCTTCACACGGAAATCTTTATCAGAGTAAAATGCTAAATCCCAAGAATCACGTTGCACAGCATACATCGCTTTACCACCTAGATCTACATATACTTGTTTTGGTTGACTAGGCCCTCCTATCTCAGGTGTTAGTACTCCTCCGATAGCTGTATCGAAACTAACTACCATCACATTATAACCTCGAACTTTAGCTTCTTTAGCAGAATAATTTACTTTAACGATATCAAACTGAACCGTCTTATCTGTTCGATCATAAGGATAAATCAAGTTTTTAAATAAAAAAGACACATCCTTAGCTCCTTTAATAAAAGGTACAGTAACAATACTCTCCTTAGCACTAGGCACAGTACTAAAGTCAACATCATATATCGCTTTAGTAGGAGTAAGACGTAACTCCACACTACCATCTGATAGTGCAGGCTCAGAAAAAACAATCTTAAGTTCCTTACTATCTTTTATCTCACTATAACTTATAGACTGCTCATCAAAAGCAACTATGAATTCCTTTGTCCCATTATTACCATTCTTAGAATCCTTTTCGCATGAGGTCAACATGAAAAAAGAAGAAAGAACTAATCCTATATGTAATAAATACTTCATCATTATTAAAAACCTAATTTATACTGTAATTTCAAAAAGAAACTACGTCCATAACCTAACTGCTGAGTAGCGTTTCCAGTACTATGCGCCGTACCAGAACTAGTCGTAGAAGTAAGTGATAATACATCAAACATATTACGTACACCTACAGTAGCAAAAAGCATATTCTTAAAGAAAGGATGACGAATACTGAAATCCATCCAAGAGTAACTCTGTTGTTTCCCTTTAATATAGTATTCACCAAACATATCTGTTTCCATCTTATATCTATACTCTTCTCCATTATACTTATAATATAATGAAAAAGTAGTTCCTGTAGAAGGTAACTTATAACTAATATTAGCTGTTACCTCAGGAGTATACAAGAACTTATCAGTATCACCAGGAGCTCCATAAATCTGTTGAGCTGAACCTGAATAAGTAAATCCTAACCCTACATCCAATGTCTTCCAACGCATTTGATTTAAAAATGTAACACCTACATTGCGATAACGGTTTACATTTTCATATTTAAACTTTAAACCATCAGGATCAATAACCTGTATCTGATCTATTTTATCTTGAATATTTAGATAACGTCCAGTAAGATTCGTACTAAACTCAAAGTCATCTGTAAACTCAAAAGTCTTTTTTACATTCAAGAAAAAAGTCTTTCCGCTTTCTGGATTTAAATCAGGATTACCTTGTAAGTCATGATTAACATCCACAAAATACGTGTACAATTCCTCATAATTAGGTAAACGTGGAGAAGTACCAATAGTAGCTCTGACTTCATAATCATAAGGCAACACATACTTTAGCATTAAGCTCATCGCATGCTGACTATCAAATGTATTAGATGTCATTAAACGATATCCTGGTCTAATCATAAAATTAGGTAATACATTAATCTCTGAAGACGCATAAAAATCATAACTTCCTAGAGACTTGTTCTGAGGAGACTCCCCTAGTGATTCACTCATTAATGAATACCCCTTGCTATTAGCCACTTCATAACCTACTTGGAACTTAGCTTTCTCCCACTTAATAAAGTCACTAAAAGTTCCTCTAGAGAAAAACACCTCTCTACTCTCACTTTTATAAGAATTCCTATCAAACTTCTCATCATACTTAATGCGGTAACGATAGAAATCAATATCACGCTCTTGCTTCTGATAAGTAAAAGACAAATCAAAACGAAGAATATCTTTTAGATTTCCCGAAGTATTTAAAATATTCGCCCAGCGTTTAGTATTGACTATTCTATCTTTCGCTATAGGATCTATCGTTTCAAAAACAGGGTCTTCATTCATGTCAAAAGTCTTAGCATAATCTTTCATCCTTTCGTCAAAATACTCGAACTTATAAAAAACTCTATATGACTTATGATGATAATTTAAAAGAGCTTTTACATTATTCTGGTTTTTCGGTAACCATTCATGGCCACGTTTATTCTCATCACCAAAATATGTAAATCCTTTTTTATCATTATACCAACCTTTAAAATCATTATGTGTATAACTTACACTTGCATATAAATTATCATTTATATTATGTCCTAAAGTTAGTCCTTGTACATGTTTACCTTTATTCTTTAGATTATATTCATTCCCCACAGTCTCTTCTTGCGTAAAGAAATTTACATTCCAGTCATGTAGGTTATTTTTCTTAGTAATGATATTAATAATTCCAGTAACCGCATTAGCACCATAGTCTACTCCCATAGCCCCTTCTACAATCTCAACTTGTTCGATATCGTCTAAGTTTATCTGTGTCAAATCTGTATTATTTCCAATACCTTCATCAGAAATCATAGGAACATTATCAATTAGGATAGTAAAATACTGTGCATCCAAACCAAACATTTTAACTGAAGATCTACCAGTACCAGCGTTAGGTAGAATAGATATATTCATTACTTGATTCAAAGCATCAGCTAATGTTACCGCACCTAAATTTTCTAAACGTTGTCTATTTAAAACTGTAACATTATTAACCGCTTTATTAATAGACTGTGGACTAAATTGTCCTGATATTACGATTTCTCCTAGATTAGAATTCGGTGGCGTTATCGTATCATGTACTTGTGCCATTGTTAATATAGGCATTACACAAAAAGCACCAAATACTAATATGTTATTACGCTTCATTTATCTGTTTTATTTATTTAGATAGATTCTTGATTGCAAATATAAATAAATATATTATTTAAATTGATTTTAAATAATATATTTAAAAATAAAAAAACGAAGACAAAGCTTCGTTTTTGATAAGGGTGCAAATATACGCTATTTTTTTGGTAAGAAAACTTCTGCCATCATACATCTAGCACTACCTCCACCACAAGCTTCGATAGTATCTAGACTACTATGTAGTATAGGACAATGTTTTTCAATAACTTTAATCTGATTTGCATCTAGACTATTATAAGCTTGAGTAGACATCACTAAATAACGTTGATCATTAGCTCCTCTCACTTGCAACATATTCCCTGCAAAGTTATTAACCTGATCTTCTGTAATGGTAATAATTTCTTTACCACTACTTTTTAAACTATTTAAAACAGTCTTTCTTTCTTGTTTATCATCAATACAATCTGCACAGATAACTGCAAATGTCTCAGCTAAACACATCATTACATTAGTATGATAGATATGTTTTCTCTCACCATCAACAGTTTGATAAGCTTCAAAAATAACAGGGTCATTTTCAAAATCCTCACAGAACTCAATTACTAAGCCTTCATCTGCACGAGGTGAAAGTGCACAATACGTTTTTTCATTAGCTCTATCTAACAATAAACTACCTGTACCTTCTAAGAATAATTCATCTTCTTCTGCTGAAGTATAGTCCCAAATATCATCATTTACTTCAAATCCTTCATTCTCTAAGATTTCGAATATATCTTCTCTTCTTTCTAATCTACGATTCTTTGCAAACATAGGGTAAAGAACTACTTCTCCTGATTCGTGAAAAGAGATCCAATTATTAGGAAAAATACTATCTGGTGTATCAGGACTAAGCGTGTCTTCAACAACAATAACATTCACTCCTACTCCTCTAAGCTTTTCAACAAAAGCATCAAACTCTTGTTGTGCTTTAGCATTAACTGTAGCAGGTGTAGTGTTATCAAGAACTTTTTGATAAAAATTATTAACTGCTGTTTGTTCATTCATACGAAACGCCACAGGACGAATCATTAGTATGGTATTAGTTGTTTGATTCATATCTTATATTTTAATCGCGTATCAAAGGTAGTGTAGAACATCTTAATAATCCCTCTTGTTTAGCAATTTCTGCGTAAGGTATTTCTTCTACTGTAAAATTATTTCCTCTTAGCCAATTATTCAATCTAGTAAAGTTTCGTTCAGAGACAACAACTTCAGGACTTATCGAAAATACATTTGAAAACATATGATACATTTCTTCTCTTTCAATGTGGAATAAATTGTCTTTACCGAAAAGTTCTACTAAGCCATAGTACTCCTTTTCATCGTAAAAGCCACCTTTATATATAATTCCCTTGTTATTTCCAACGGGTTGAAAACAACAGTCTAAATGTAGAGCATTATCGCGTGGCTCAGTTTTAGATTTAACTAAGTCAAATGAAAGTACTTTTTTATTTGGGAATAATTCTTTAATAAAATCAACTCCTAGTTGATTTGTTCTTGCTGTAATATAATTTTTGTAATCAGGACGTTTATACGTTCCGATTAAAATGTAGTCATTCCATAACATTACATCTCCACCTTCAAAATGTATTTCTTCAGGAGCTGATATAATAGAATTTGGATTGATCTGATCTAAGACATATTGGATTGCTTCTAATTCGCGATCCCTATCTGGAAGAATATTAGCTTTAATAAATTTGTCTTCAATAACAAATCCAATATCGCGAGTAAAGATTTGATTATAATCTTCAATTAAGTCAGGTCTAAAGACCTGTACATCGTATTTTTCAAATACTTTATTAAAAGCATCCATTTCCTTAATCATATCAACTTCTAGAGGATAAGTACCCGCTATAATGTGCTCTAATGATTTAGGATCGTATGCTTCATCTACTGTAGGTGTGGGTCCGATACTATTAGCTGTACCAAGGACCACAGCCCGCAATCTTGAAGTTTCGTTATTTACATTTAACTTAAGCATAATTTGTGATTTTCTACAAATATAGTAAAATACTCATCACTCCTAATCTAACTACTGCGTAAATACAATAAAAAAAGGCATCACTAATTGATGCCTTTTTTTTATAAAAATATACTATTTTCTATCTTTCATTGGAACGAAAGTTCTTAACCCTTCACCAATATATAACTGTCTAGGACGTCCTATTGGTTCTTTGTTAATCCTCATTTCTTTCCATTGAGCAATCCATCCTGGTAAACGTCCAATAGCGAACATTACAGTAAACATCTCTGTTGGAATTCCTAATGCTCTATAAATAATACCTGAATAGAAATCTACGTTAGGATATAAGTGTCTTTCAACGAAATAAGGATCTTTTAATGCAGCTTCCTCCAATTTTTTAGCGATATCTAATACAGGATCATCAACACCTAATTTACAAAGCACTTCATCAGCAGCTTTTTTAATAATACGTGCTCTAGGATCAAAGTTTTTATACACCCTGTGTCCGAATCCCATTAAACGGAAAGAATCATCTTTATCCTTCGCTTTATTTAAATACTTTTCTACATCCCCACCATCATTTTGAATAGCTTCTAACATCTCTAATACCGCTTGATTAGCACCACCATGTAATGGTCCCCACAACGCTGAAACACCTGCAGAAATAGAAGCAAACAAACCTGCATGAGAAGATCCTACAATACGTACAGTAGAAGTAGAACAGTTTTGCTCATGGTCTGCGTGTAGAATAAATAATTTATCAATTGCATTCTTTATCACCGGGTCAATCTCGTAAGGAGATGTTGGCAAAGCAAACATTAATCTCAAGAAATTATCAACATAACTCTTAGTGTTATCGTAGTAATTTAGAGGGAATCCTTTAGCTTTTCTGTACGTCCAAGTAGCAATTACTAAGAATTTACTCATTGTCTTACACACAGCTTCATATAAATCTTTTTGACAATCAGCATCGACAACTTTAGGGTTAAATGCAGTTAAAGCACTAGTCAAAGAAGCCAACACTCCCATTGGGTGAGCTGTTTTAGGGAAACCATCAATGATATTCTTCATTTCTTCATTAACTAATGAATATTTTCTGATATCATTTTCAAATTTCTCTAATTGTTCCTGAGTAGGTAATTCACCAAAAATAATTAGATAAGATACTTCTAAAAAGTTAGAATTCTCTGCTAAATCTTCAATAGAATAACCTCTGTATCTCAAGATTCCTTCTTCTCCATCTAAGAATGTAATTGCACTTTTACATGAACCTGAATTTTTGTAACCTGGATCGTATGTAATAGCGCCAGTTAAAGAGCGTAATTTTAAAATATCAATTGCTACTTCATTCTCAGTACCAACTAACACAGGAAACTCGTGTCTTACACCGTCAACTTCTATATAAGCTGTTTTAGACATATTGTTGTTTTTTTATTTTATACAAGTTTTATATGCTACTTATTTAAAATTCTCAATAGCATTTCAGTAGGAAAGATAGGAATTATTATGCATACATACAAGTTATATGGCAAAACAAAACATTAAATAGCATCATAAAAAATCCTTTTGCATTCAAACAAAACGAATGAAAAAATATGACTACTAAAATTACCATATAAACACTAAAATAGTTAAATATTAAAAATTAACTCAATCACCCCTAACAGTTAAAAACAGGAAAATTCAATCTTAAACTGTAGATATTGATTTCCACCAATAAAAAAGCGGTAGATATCAATGATATCTACCGCTTAAATCTTAATCAATATGCTTATCTCTTAATTTTAAATGCGCTGCCTTGAGGGTAATAAGCAATATCGCCTAATTCTTCCTCAATTCTCAATAGTTGATTATACTTAGCCATACGATCAGATCTAGAAGCAGAACCAGTCTTAATCTGCCCACAATTCAATGCTACAGCTAGATCAGCAATAGTACTATCTTCAGTTTCACCAGATCTATGAGACATTACAGAAGTAAATCCAGCATTCTTAGCCATATTTACAGCAGCAATTGTTTCTGTTAAAGTACCTATCTGATTTACCTTAATTAGAATAGAATTACCTATTCCTTCATTAACTCCTCTTTCTAATCTAGCTACATTTGTAACAAATAAATCATCTCCAACTAATTGTACCTTATCTCCTATCTTATCAGTTAAATATTTCCATCCATCCCAATCATCTTCATACATACCATCTTCGATTGAGATAATAGGATACTTACTAGCAAGATCTGCTAGATAATCAGCTTGTTCTTGAGATGTACGTATTTTACCTAGTTCACCTTCAAACTTAGTATAATCATACTTACCATCTACATAGAACTCAGATGCAGCACAATCTAAAGCAATCATAATTTCATCACCAAATCTATATCCAGCATTTTCAACTGCTAATTTAATAGAGTCTAATGCATCTTCTGTTCCTTTTAAAGTAGGCGCAAATCCTCCTTCATCCCCAACAGCTGTACTCAAACCACGTTCATGTAACACTTTCTTTAAATGATGAAAAATTTCGGTTCCCATTTGCATTGCATGACTAAAAGTGATTGCCTTAACAGGCATAATCATAAACTCTTGAAAGGCAATAGGAGCATCTGAATGAGATCCACCATTTATAATATTCATCATAGGAACAGGTAACGTATTAGCAGAAACCCCCCCTACATAACGATACAAAGGCATACCAAGCTCTGCAGCTGCAGCTCTAGCTACTGCTAAAGAAACACCTAAAATAGCATTTGCCCCTAAATTACCTTTATTACTTGTACCATCCAATTCAATCATTAATTGATCTATTGTATTTTGTTCAAAAACACTAACACCAACTACATGCTCAGAAATAATGCTATTTACATTTTCAACAGCTTTTAAAACTCCTTTCCCAAAGAAAGCTTTACCACCATCTCGTAATTCAACAGCTTCATGTTCACCAGTTGAAGCTCCAGATGGAACAGCTGCACGACCTAACGTACCATTTTCTGTAATTACATCTACTTCAACAGTAGGGTTACCTCTCGAATCTAATATCTGACGTGCGTGCACACTAATAATTGTACTCATAAATTGTGTCTTAAAAATTTAGTATAACAAATTTACAACTTTAATTCTACCTAAATAAATAACAGAAGGAATAAAATTAACATATATAGTAAAGGAACTACTAAATAGTTCCTTCCAATTTTCTCATATTCTCAACAAAATTATCAAATAAATAACGTGAATCATGTGGCCCTGGACTAGATTCCGGATGATATTGTACAGAGAACACATCCCTATCTTTCATCTTCATTCCTGCGACAGTTCCATCGTTTAAATGCACATGAGTTAACTCCAAATTACTATGATTAGATAATTCTTCTTTATTAATAGCAAATCCATGATTTTGCGAAGTAATTTCTCCTTGAGTAGACCCTAAGTTCATGACTGGATGATTAACTCCACGATGTCCACTAAACATCTTAAAAGTACTAACACCTTGAGATAATCCAATCAATTGATGTCCTAAACAAATACCAAATACTGGTATACCTGATTCTAAAACTTTATCCACAGTATCTAAAACACCTAACCTAGCTAAAGCCGAAGGATCACCAGGCCCATTAGACAAAAAGTAACCATTTGCATTAAATTCCTTTAATTGCTCGTAAGAAACATTATAAGGAAAAACCTTTACATAACAATCTCTTTCTTCAAAACAACGCAAGATATTAGTTTTAATACCAAAGTCTATTGCTGCTACTTTAAAAGTAGCATTAGGATTTCCAAAGAAATATGCTTCTTTCGTTGATACCTTAGAAGACAACTCTAATCCATCCATTGAAGGAACTTGATTGAGTAAAGATTTTAACTCATCAATAGATTTACCATCGGTTGATATAATAGCATTCATAGCTCCATTATCTCTAATATGAGCTGTTAAAGCACGTGTGTCAACATCAGAAATTGCAATAAGATTAGCTTCCTGCAAATAAATTAACAAATCAGAATCTGAATCAGGACGAGAATGATAAAAACTAAAGTTCTTACATACTAATCCAGCAATCTTAATGCTATTAGAATCTACTTCATCCTTGTTAACACCATAGTTACCTAAATGAGCAGTAGTTGATAACATAATCTGACCAAAATAAGAAGGGTCAGTGAAAATCTCTTGATAACCAGTCATTCCTGTATTAAAACAAATTTCACCAACAGCAGTACCTTCGATACCTACTGATTTACCAAAAAAAACAGTACCATCCTTTAAAACTATAACTGCTTTTTTTCTTTCTATATACTCCATTATAATTGTTGTGTTGTATTTAAACTATTGCAAAATTAAAAAAAAAAGGACATCCTTAAAAAGGGTGTCCTTAATTTTATAAATAAACAAAATAAATTTTGTTGATATTATTCATTAGATGCAGATTCAGTTTCAGTTGTTTCTGTTGCAGAAACCTCAGTAACTTTCTTTTTACCTCTACGAGTAGAAGATTTTTTAGCCTCTTTTTTAGCAACATTATAAATTTCGTTGAAATCAACTAATTCAATCATTGCCATATCAGCGTTATCTCCTAAACGATTCCCTAATTTAATAATACGAGTATATCCACCTGGACGATCTCCTACTTTTTGAGCAACTTCTCTAAAAAGCTCAGTAACAGCGTCTTTGTCTCTTAAATAAGAAAACACAACACGACGGTTATGAGTATCGTCAGTTTTTGATTTAGTAACTAATGGCTCAATAAACTGCTTTAAAGCCTTAGCCTTAGCAACAGTAGTATTGATACGCTTATGCTCGATTAACGAACAAGCCATATTAGCCAACATAGAATTTCTATGTCCAGCTTTTCTACCTAAGTGATTTATTTTCTTTCCGTGTCTCATTTCTTACTAGAATTTAGACTTCACAGTCTAGTTTATTCTTTATCTAATTTGTATTTTGATAGATCCATCCCGAAATTAAGTCCCTTAACTGCAACCAACTCTTCTAATTCAGATAATGACTTCTTACCGAAGTTTCTAAATTTCATTAAGTCATTTTTGTTAAAAGACACTAAGTCTCCTAATGTATCTACTTCAGCCGCTTTCAAACAATTTAATGCTCTAACTGAAAGATCTAAATCAACTAATTTAGTTTTTAGAAGCTGTCTCATATGTAAAGATTCTTCATCATATGATTCAGTTTGCGCAATCTCATCTGCCTCTAATGTAATTCTCTCATCTGAGAACAACATAAAGTGGTGAATCAAAGTTTTTGCAGCTTCAGTTAATGCATCTTTTGGATGAATAGAACCATCAGTGATAATATCAAAAACTAACTTTTCATAGTCAGTCTTTTGCTCTACACGATAGTTTTCGATAGCATACTTAACATTCTTAACTGGAGTATAAATTGAGTCAGTAAAGATAGTACCAATAGGAGCATTAGGTTTTCTATTCTCTTCTGCTGGTACGTAACCTCTTCCCTTCTCAATAGTAAGATCCATATTAATAGTTACATTACTATCCATATTACAGATAACTAATTCTGGGTTAAGAACTTGAAAACTAGAAATGAATTTTTGAAAATCACCTGCAGTCAACTGTTCCTTTCCTGAGAAAGAGATACTAACAGTTTCATTATCAACATCTTCAATTTGACGTTTAAAACGAACTTGTTTTAGGTTAAGAATGATTTCAGTAACATCCTCAACTACACCAGCGATAGTAGAAAACTCATGATCTACTCCTTCGATACGAACTGAAGTAATAGCATATCCTTCAAGAGAAGAAAGAAGAACTCTTCTTAATGCATTACCTATAGTCAATCCGTATCCCGGTTCTAAAGGTCTAAATTCGAATTTACCTTTAAAATCGGTCGAATCAATCATGATAACTTTATCGGGCTTTTGAAAATTAAATATTGCCATATTTGTTTCGACTGAATGTCAATTATTATTTGTTGTACAACTCTACGATTAACTGTTCTTTGATATTTTCAGGAACTTGAAGTCTTTGAGGTACAGAAACAAAAGTTCCTTCTAATGTTTCAGGATTCCAAGTAATCCATTCATAAACAGCACTAGAATTAGATAATGAACGTTCGATAGTCTCTAGAGATCTTGATTTTTCACGAACAGCAACTTTATCACCAGGTTTCAATTGGTATGAAGGAATATTCACTAATTCCCCATTAACAGTAATATGTCTGTGAGAAACGATTTGACGTGCAGCTCTACGAGATGGAGCAATTCCCATTCTATAAACTACGTTATCTAATCTAGACTCACATAATTGAATTAATACCTCACCAGTAACTCCACGAGCTGCAGCAGCTTTTTTGTATAAGTTACTAAATTGTTTTTCTAAAATACCGTAAGTATATTTAGCTTTTTGTTTTTCTAATAACTGGATAGCATATTCAGATTTCTTACCTCTTTTTCTTGCTAAACCATGTTGCCCTGGAGGGTAATTTCTTTTTTCTAAAGATTTATCATCTCCGAAAATTGCTTCACCGAACCTACGTGCGATTTTTGTTTGTGGACCAGTATATCTTGCCATTTCTAAAAAAATTGAAAAAAGGTAGGGATTATGAATTCAGGTCACTTTCCTCCGATAATCTATTCCTACCTTTGGTTATACTATAAATTAAACTCTTCTTCTCTTTGGAGGACGACATCCATTATGTGGCATTGGAGTAATATCGATAATCTCAGTTACTTCAATTCCACCGTTATGTAAAGATCTGATTGCAGATTCTCTTCCGTTTCCAGGTCCTTTTACATAAACTTTAACTTTCTTTAATCCTGCCTCAAGTGCAACTTTACCGCAATCTTCTGCAGCCATTTGAGCAGCGTATGGTGTGTTCTTTTTAGAACCTCTGAATCCCATTTTACCTGCTGATGACCAAGAAATCACTTCACCTTTTTTATTAGTTAATGAAATGATGATATTGTTAAACGTCGCATTAATATGAGCTTCACCTGTTGACTCAACAAGTACTTTACGTTTTTTTGTATTCGCTTTAGCCATATTACTACTTATTATTTAGTTGCTTTTTTCTTGTTAGCAACAGTTTTTCTTTTACCTTTTCTTGTTCTAGAGTTATTCTTAGTTCTTTGTCCTCTTAATGGAAGACCAGCTCTATGACGAATTCCTCTGTAGCATCCGATATCCATTAAACGCTTGATGTTTAATGAAATCTCTGAGCGTAATTCACCTTCAATTGTGAAATGACCTACAGCTTCACGGATTGCTCCGATCTCGTCATCATTCCAATCTTGAACTTTCTTATCTTCGCTAACTTTAGCTCTTTCTAGAATTTCTTTCGCTCTGCTTGAACCAATTCCGAAAATATAAGTTAAAGCAATAATTCCTCTTTTGTGTTTAGGTATATCTACCCCTGCGATTCTTGCCATAATTATCCTTGTCTTTGTTTAAATCTAGGATTCTTTTTATTAATAACGTAAAGTCTACCTTTTCTACGTACTATAATGCACTCGGCACTTCTTTTTTTAACTGATGCTCTTACTTTCATTTTAATAGCCTCTTTAATATCTATAAGTAATTCTTGCTTTAGTCAAATCGTAAGGGCTCATTTCTAATTTTACTCTGTCACCAGGTAATAATTTGATATAATGCATACGCATTTTACCAGAGATATGTGCGATTACAACATGTCCATTTTCTAATTCCACACGAAACATAGCATTTGATAATGCTTCTATAATTGCTCCGTCTTGTTCTATTGCTGATTGTTTTGCCATAAAAACTAAGCTGTTGCTCTTCTATTTTTACCACTTGTCATCATGCTATCATACTGTTTGTTCAGTAAATAAGCATTGACTTGTTGAATTGTATCGATTACAACACTTACCATAATCAATAATGATGTTCCTCCATAAAACATTGCCCAACCTTGTTGAACTCCTAATAAACTTACCACAATAGCAGGAAAAACTGCTATCAACGCTAAGTAAAGAGATCCTGGGAACGTTATTAAAGACATGATTCTATCTAAGAAATCACCTGTTTCTGTACCTGGCTTAACACCTGGTATAAAACCGCCACTTCTCTTAAGATCATCCGCCATCTTATTAGTAGGTACTGTAATTGCGGTGTAAAAGTACGTAAAAATTATGATTAATAAAGCAAAAAGTGCATTATACTCCCAACCAAACACATTATGAAATGTTGTACTGATCGATTTTGCAGTATCTGATGTAGATAAACCTGCTACGGCAGCTGGTACAAACATAATTGCTTGAGCAAAAATAATTGGCATTACACCTGATGCATTTAACTTTAATGGAATCCATTGACGATTACCGCCTAACATAGATTGATCATAAGTTCCTGAAGCACTTCTTCTTGCATATTGAACCGGAATTCGTCTCACTGCAAGAGTTAAATAGATACAAGCAACAATGATTAACAACCATAAAATTACCTCTATAACCACCAACATTGGTCCTCCATTATTTTCTGTGATTCTAGATTGAAACTCTTGTATGAAAGACATTGGTAGTCTCGCAATAATTCCAACCATAATCAATAATGAAATTCCATTTCCAATACCTTTATCAGTAATTTTTTCACCTAGCCACATTGCAAAAACAGTTCCAGTCACTAGTATAATTACTGAAGAAAACAAGAATGAGAAAGAGTTGAAACCTAACAAAAATGCGTCTGGTGGTAATTGCACATACAAGTTATAGATGTAACTAGGCCCTTGTAATAAAGTAATACCAATTGTCAACCATCTTGTTATCTGGTTCATTTTCTTTCTACCGCTTTCTCCATCATTCTGTAATTTTTGCAAATAAGGAACCGCAATTCCCATTAACTGAACTACAATGGAAGCAGAAATATAAGGCATAATACCTAATGCAAATACAGATGCTTGCGCAAATGCACCACCTGTAAAAACATTTATTAACCAACCGATACCTTGATCAGTTTGGTCAGTTAAAGCTTGCAATTTCGTTGCGTCAATACCTGGAAGGGTAACTTGTGTACCAAAACGGTACACAAGCAATAACCCTAAAGTTATCAAGATTTTGTTCTTTAACTCTTCTATTTTCCAAATACTGGCTAATGTTTCAAAAAACTTCTTCATCTTGTTTATTAAGATTTTATAACGTTACAATTTCTCCACCAGCTGCCTCAATTGCTTCTTTAGCAGATACTGAAAACTTGTGTGCAGAAACTTTTAATTTTGCTTTAATCTCTCCACGCCCTAAAACCTTAACTAAACTATTTTTAGAAGTTAATCCTAACTCAACTAAAAGAGCAAAATCAATAGTATCTTTTATAACTCCATTATCAACTAAAGACTGTAATTTCTCTAAGTTGATAACATCGTATTCTACTCTATTGATATTTTTAAAACCAAATTTAGGAACACGTCTTTGAAGTGGCATTTGCCCTCCTTCAAATCCGATCTTTTTAGAATATCCTGAACGTGATTTAGCACCTTTATGTCCTTTTGTAGAAGTTCCTCCTTTACCAGACCCTTCACCACGACCAACACGTTTGTTTTGATTGTGTACTGAACCTTTTGCTGGTTGTAAATTACTTAAATTCATACTCTACAATATTATTTAGCCTCTTCTACAGAAACTAAGTGTTGAACTTTACTTACCATTCCTAAGATAGCTGAAGTAGCTTCATGTTCTACAACTTGACCAATCTTACGAAGTCCTAAAGCCTCTAATGTTCTCTTTTGTACAAGAGGGCAATTAATTTGACTTCTTACTTGTTTTACTTTAATTTTTGACATAATTCTCTCAAATTAACCTTTAAATACTTTTTCTAAAGAAATTCCTCTTTGTTTTGCAACTGTAGAAGCACTTCTTAAACGTAATAAAGCGTCAAAAGTAGCTTTCACCACGTTGTGAGGATTTGAAGAACCTTGAGATTTCGATAATAAATCTTTAATCCCTACAGACTCTACAACTGATCTCACAGAACCTCCAGCGATAACTCCAGTACCTAATGATGCAGGCATCAATAAAACTCTTGCTCCACTAAATTTTCCTTTTTGTTCGTGAGGAATAGTATGACCATTTAAAGGAACTCTAACTAAGTTTTTCTTTGCATCCTCTACTGCTTTAGCGATTGCTTCAGAAACGTCTTTTGACTTACCCAAACCATGACCCACTACACCGTTTTCGTCACCTACAACTACTACAGCTGAAAACCCGAAAGCTCTACCACCTTTAGTAACCTTAGTAACACGGTTTACACTAACCAAACGATCTTTAAGATCAAGACCAGTTGGTTTTACAAATTCTACGTTTTTATAATTTTGATACATAACTAATTAGAATTTTAATCCAGCTTCTCTAGCGCCTTCAGCTAATGATTTAACACGACCGTGGTATAAATAACCTCCTCTATCGAAAGATACAGTTTCTACACCAGCTTTCAAAGCTTTCTCTGCAATTAGTTTCCCAACCGATGCAGCAGTTTCAATATTGGTTCCTCTTGCTATACCAGCTTCTCTTGAAGATGCTGCAGCTAAAGTTACTCCATTCACGTCATCTATGATTTGCGCATAGATTTCTTTATTACTTCTGAATACAGAAAGTCTTGGTTTAGCAGCAGTACCGCTAACAATCTTTCTAATTCTGAATTTAATACGTTGTCTTCTTTCAGATTTTGTTAATGACATAGTCTTAATTTTTAAGCTGATTTACCTGCTTTTCTTCTTAACTCTTCACCCACAAACTTGATACCTTTTCCTTTGTAAGGTTCTGGTTTACGGAATGAACGGATTTTTGCTGCTACTTGACCAACTAATTGTTTGTCAAATGAAGTCAATTTAATAATTGGATTTTTACCTTTTTCAGATATAGTTTCCACTGTAACTTCTTTTGCAATATCCATTACGATATTATGAGAGAAACCTAAAGCTAAATCTAACTTTTGTCCTTGATTAGCAGCACGATATCCTACCCCAACCAATTCCAAACTGATAGTAAATCCTTCTGAAACTCCTTTAACCATATTGTTAATTAAACTACGGTATAATCCGTGTTTTGCTCTTTCGATTTTATCATCTGAAGAACGTTCAACAATTATCTGGTCTTCTTCAATTTTAATACTTACTGTATCAAACTTTTGAGAAAGCTCTCCTAATTTACCTTTTACAACAATCTCTCCTTCTTTAACGTCTACCGTTACTCCTGCAGGGATTGCTATTGGACTTTTACCTATTCTTGACATCTCGTAGTCTTTTTAAATTAGTATACGTAACAAACAACCTCTCCACCAACATTCAATTGTTTCGCTTGTTTTCCTGTCATCAATCCTTTTGATGTTGACACGATAGCGATTCCTAAACCATTTAAGATTCTTGGAAGATCTGATGCAGAAGCGTATTTACGCAAACCTGGTTTACTAATTCTTTGGATATCTCTAATCACAGACTCTTTTGTGTCTTTATCATATTTCAAAGCTATTTTGATTGTTCCTTGAACTGAACTATCATCAAATTTATAGCTTAAGATATATCCTTGATCGAATAATATTTTTGTGATTTCTTTTTTGAAATTCGAAGCTGGAATCTCAACCACTTTATGGTTAGCTCTCACAGCATTTCTAATTCTTGTAAGGAAATCTGCTATTGGATCTGTATACATGTTTTTACCTTTAAATCTTAATTACCAACTTGCCTTTTTTACTCCAGGTATCAAACCGTTATTTGCCATTTCACGGAAAGTAACACGAGAAATACCGAATTGACGCATATACCCTCTTGGTCTTCCTGTCAATTTACATCTATTGTGTAAACGAACTGGAGAAGCATTTTTAGGTAATTTTTGTAACCCTTCGTAATCACCAGCTTCTAAAAGAGCTGTTCTCTTAGCAGCATATTTGTCAACTAATGCTTGTCTTTTAACCTCACGGGCTTTCATTGATTCTTTAGCCATACTTAATTCTTTTTAAAAGGTAATCCTAATTCAGCAAGTAAAGATTTCGCTTCTTTATCTGTAATAGCAGATGTAACGAAAGTGATATCAAAACCAGCGATCTTGTTAACTTTATCGATATTGATTTCCGGGAAAATGATTTGCTCAGTAACACCTAAGTTATAATTTCCTCTTCCATCAAAACCATCAGATTTAATACCTGAAAAGTCTCTTACACGTGGTAAAGCAGAAGTTACTAAACGATCTAAAAATTCATACATTCTCTCTCCGCGTAACGTTACTTTTGCACCAATTGGCATTCCTTTTCTTAATTTAAAAGTAGCAACGTCTTTCTTTGAGATAGTAGCAACTGCTTTTTGTCCTGTAATTTTAGTTAATTCCTCTACAGCGTAATCAACTAATTTTTTGTCAGAAACAGCAGCACCAACTCCACGGCTAACAACGATTTTCTCAAGTTTTGGAACTTGCATTACGTTTTTATAACCGAATTCCTCAGTAAGAGCAGAGATAACTCTGCTTTTATATTCTTCTTTAAGTCTTGGTATATAAGCCATAACTATAATACTTGATTTGATTTTTTAGAAACTCTTACATTTTTTCCATTCTCATTTTTGATAGCTACTCTTGTAACTTCATTTGTCTTAGGATCTACGATCGCTAAGTTAGAGATTTGGATAGGAGCTTCTCTTTTAACAATCCCACCTTGAGGGTTAGAAGCACTAGGCTTCACGTGTTTTGAAATAATATTCACCCCTTCAACAATAGCTTTGTTTTTTTCACGTAAAATACGTACTACTTTACCTTCAGTTCCTTTGTAGTCACCTGCGATAACTCGTACAGTATCTCCTGTTTTTATCTTTAGCTTAATCATGTTTAGAACGAATTATAACACCTCTGGTGCTAATGATACAATTTTCATGAATTGTCTTTCACGAAGCTCTCTTGCAACCGGACCAAAAACACGAGTACCTTTCATCTCACCTGCAGCATTTAACAATACACATGCGTTATCGTCAAATCTGATATAAGATCCATCAGCTCTTCTCACTTCTTTTTTAGTACGAACTACAACTGCAGTTGAAACGCTACCTTTTTTCACGCTCCCGTTTGGAGTTGCTTCTTTAATTGAAACTACAATTTTATCACCTACAGAGGCATAACGACGTTTCGTTCCTCCTAAAACACGGATTGTCAAAACTTCTTTTGCACCCGTATTATCTGCTACTTTAAGTCTAGATTCTTGTTGTACCATAATTATTTCGCTCTTTCAATGATTTCAACTAATCTCCAACATTTTGATTTAGATAATGGACGTGTCTCCATAATCTTTACAGTATCACCAATGTTGCAATCATTTGTTTCGTCGTGTGCAACGTATTTCTTAGTTTTCAACACGAACTTACCATATAATGGGTGTTTTACTCTCTTTGTTTCAGACACAACAATAGATTTCTCCATTTTGTTGCTAGTAACAACACCTATTCTCTCTTTTCTTAATTTTCTATTTTCCATCTTTCGGCAGAATACAATTATTGTAACTCTCTTTTACTTAACTCTGTATTCACTCTTGCAATACTTCTTCTTACAACTTTAAGTTGTATTGGATTCTCGATTGGAGAAATTGCATGAGCAGATCTTAAGTTATTATATGTGCTAGTCAACTGTGTAAGTTGCTCTTGTAATTCAGCTACAGATAGATTTACTATTTCTGATTGTTTCATGATAAAAATTTTATTATGCTTCGAAATCTCTAGCAATTACAAATTTAGTTTTTACAGGAAGTTTTTGAGCAGCTAAGCGTAAAGCTTCTTTCGCTACTGAAATTGGCACTCCACCAACTTCGAACATTATTTTTCCTGGTTTTACCACAGCAACCCAGTATTCTACTGCACCTTTTCCTTTACCCATACGTACTTCTAGAGGCTTCTTAGTGATAGGTTTGTCTGGGAAAATTTTAATCCATAACTGTCCTTCACGCTTCATGAAACGAGTAGCAGCAATACGTGCTGCCTCGATTTGACGTGAAGTGATAAATGAAGAGTCCATAGATTTGATTCCAAACATACCATTTGAAAGTTCATGCCCTCTTTGAGAAATCCCTTTCATTTTACCTTTCTGTACCTTACGGTATTTTGTTCTTTTAGGCTGTAACATTTTTCTTCAGTTTAAAAATTACTTTCTTTTGCGTGGGTTTGGTTTTCCTTTTGGAGATCCTGCTGACTTAGATTGTTTTTTATCCATTCCAGCTAACGGAGAAAGATCTCTTTTACCGTAAACTTCACCTTTCATGATCCACACTTTAATTCCCATTCTACCATAAGTAGTATGAGCTTCAGCAAGTGCATAATCGATATCTGCTCTGAAAGTTGACAACGGAATTCTACCATCTTTGAAAGTCTCAGAACGAGCCATTTCAGCACCGTTTAAACGACCAGAAATCATTACTTTGATTCCTTCTGCATTCATTCTCATCGCTGCAGCTATAGCCATACGGATAGCTCTACGGTAAGAAATTCTGCTCTCAATTTGACGAGCGATACTAGCAGCCACTAAGTATCCATCTAATTCAGGACGTTTGATTTCAAAGATATTGATTTGAATTTCCTTATCAGTAATCTTTTTCAATTCCTCTTTCAACTTGTCTACCTCTTGTCCACCTTTTCCGATAATAATACCAGGTCTGGCAGTAGTGATAGTAACGGTTACAAGTTTTAAAGTTCTCTCAATGATCACTTTAGATACACTAGCTTTTGATAAACGAGCATGGATATACTTTCTGATCTTGTGATCTTCAGCGATTTTATCACCGTAGTCATTTCCACCATACCAGTTTGAGTCCCATCCTCTGATAATACCAAGGCGATTCCCGATTGGATTAGTCTTTTGTCCCATACTGCTTATTAATTGCTTTGTGTGTTATTATTAGATCCTAACACGATTGTAACGTGGTTAGAACGTTTTCTGATTCTGTGTGCTCTACCTTGAGGTGCAGGACGAAGTCTTTTTAACATCATTCCTCCATCTACTCTAATCTCTTTAACGATCAATCCAGCTTCTTCAATATTTGCTTCGCTGTTTTTCGCTTGCCAGTTAGCAATTGCAGATAAAAGTAATTTCTCTAAATTACGAGAAGCTTCTTTTGAACTGAATTTTAATATATTTAGAGCTTTTTCTACTTTCTGTCCTCTTACTAAATCCGCTACTAAACGCATTTTTCTAGGAGAAGTAGGGCAATTGTTTAGCTTTGCAAAAGCAACTTGCTTGTTAGCTTCTTTAATTTGCTCAGCTCTTTCTCTTTTACGAACTCCCATAGCTTCTTATTATTTTTTACCTTTATTCTTTGCACCAGCGTGACCTCTAAAAGATCTTGTTGGTGAAAACTCCCCTAATTTGTGTCCTACCATGTTCTCTGTTACATAAACAGGAACAAACTGACGACCATTATGTACTGCGATAGTTTGTCCAACGAAGTCAGGTGTAATCATTGAAGCTCTAGACCAAGTCTTAATTACTCCATTTTTACCACTCTCTACGTTTACTTGAACTTTCTTCTCTAATTTAAAGTGAACATAAGGTCCTTTTTTTAACGAACGTGCCATGTCTTAATCTTTTATTTCTTTCTACGTTCAACGATATACTTATTACTCGACTTAACTTTAGAACGAGTTCTGTACCCTTTAGCAGGCATCCCGTTTCTAGAACGTGGGTGTCCTCCTGACGAACGACCTTCTCCACCTCCCATTGGGTGATCTACTGGGTTCATTGCTACTGGTCTAGTTCTAGGTCTTCTACCTAACCATCTTGATCTACCTGCTTTACCAGAAACGATTAACTGGTGATCATGATTAGATACTGCTCCGATAGTAGCCATACATTCTAATAAAATCAAACGGATCTCTCCAGATGGCATTTTAATAGTAGCATATTTACCATCTCTAGCAACTAACTGAGCGAAAGTACCTGCTGAACGAGCAATAACAGCTCCTTGTCCAGGACGTAATTCGATACAAGATATAACAGTTCCTAAAGGAATTTTGCTTAAAGGCATAGCATTACCAACTTCTGGCGATGCTTCAAGTCCTGAAACTACAGTTTGTCCAACTTTCATACCGCTTTGAGCAATAACATATGATTTAGCTCCATCAACATAAGCAATCAAAGCGATGAATGCTGTACGGTTTGGATCATATTCTATTGATTTAACAGTAGCTGGGATACCAACTTTAGTTCTTTTAAAATCAACTATACGGTATCTTTGTTTATGACCACCACCCATGTAGCGCATGGTCATTTTTCCTTGACTATTTCTACCTCCAGATTTTTTTTTCGGTGCTAGTAAACTACGCTCCGGCTTATCAGTTGTAATAGCGTCAAAACTATTCACAACTCTAAAACGCTGACCTGGGGTAATAGGTTTTAATTTTCTAACTGACATTATTTATTAGATATTTGAATAAAAGTCTATATTATCTCCTTCTTTCAATTCAACTATTGCTTTCTTATAAGCATTAGTTTTAGCGTTGATCATACCACTTTTTGTGTATTTAACAGAACGCTTCGCAGCATAGTTCATAGTATTAACGCTAACAACTGAAACTCCATATGCAGCCTCAACTGCTTTTTTAATTTCAATTTTATTAGCTCTTCTATCAACAACAAACCCAAAACGACCGAAAATTTCGCCGTCTTTAGTTATTTTTTCTGTAATTATAGGCTTAATTAAAACACTCATGTTCCTATTATTTACTTAAATTTTCTACTATTCCCGCTACAGAACCCTCAGTTAACACTAAACTTCCAGCATTTAAAATACCATAAGTACTTAATTCAGAGTTAGTTACAACAGCAGCCTTCCCTAAATTGCGTGATGACAAATATACATTTTTATTTGATTCACCAAACACAAATAGAGATTTTTTATTTTCCAATCCTAAACCTTTCAATACATTAATGAAATTTTTAGTACTTGGTGTCTCAAAACTAAAGTTCTCAACAACGATTAAATTTGATTCTTTCACCTTGATAGAGAAAGCAGATTTTCTCGCTAAACGTTTTAAAGCTTTGTTTAATTTGAAAGAATAACTTCTAGGTCTTGGCCCAAAAATTCTTCCTCCTCCACGGAACACTGGAGATTTAATACTTCCTGCTCTCGCAGTTCCTGTTCCTTTTTGTTTTTTAATCTTACGAGTACTTCCAGATATCTCAGCTCTTTCTTTAGCTTTATGAGTACCTTGTCTTTGATTTGCTAAATATTGTTTAACATCAAGATATACTGCGTGATTGTTTGGTTCTATACCGAATACTGAATCTAAAAGTTCAACCTTTCTACCAGTATCTTTTCCTGTGATATCTAAAACTTTTACTTCCATTACTTCTGAACGATTACATAAGAGTTTTTGTGTCCAGGAATAGCTCCTTTAACAACAAGTAGATTTTTATCAGCTACTACTTTTAAAACTCTAAGGTTTTGTACTGTTACATTTACTCCTCCCATTCTTCCTGCCATGCGCATTCCTTTGAATACTCTAGAAGGATAAGAAGAAGCTCCTACTGATCCAGGTGCTCTTAAACGGTTTTTTTGTCCGTGAGTAACTTGTCCAACACCACCAAATCCGTGACGCTTAACAACCCCTTGGAAACCTTTACCTTTTGATACACCTTGTACGTCTACAAATTCTCCTTCGTTGAATAAATCAGCAGTGATAACATCACCTAATTTATACTCTCCAGCGAATTCTTTGATTTCAACGACTTTTCTTTTAGCAGATGTTCCAGCTTTCTTAAAGTGACCTAACTCAGCTTTAGTAGCATGCTTCTCTGTCTTGTCATCGAAACCTAGTTGTAACGCTTCATACCCGTCAACCTCAATGGTTCTGACTTGGGTAACGACATTTGGACCTAATTCGATTACTGTACATGGAATATTTTTTCCATTTTCATCGAAAATACTTGTCATGCCGATTTTTTTACCAATTAACCCAGACATAAATATTAATTATTAATTATAAATTCTTTTATTTTTCTAAAAGTACTAAGTATTAAGACCTATCATCTTAATACTTAGTTATAGATTTTACTTGTTATCGTGTAATTATCACACTTTGATTTCTACTTCAACTCCACTAGGTAACTCTAACTTCATTAGAGCATCAATAGTTTTAGAAGATGAAGAATAGATATCTAACAATCTTTTGTATGAACTTAATTCAAACTGCTCTCTAGCTTTCTTGTTCACGTGAGGAGAACGAAGAACAGTAAAGATTTTTTTATGAGTAGGTAATGGAATAGGTCCTGTTACTACTGCTCCTGTACTTTTTACAGTTTTTACGATTTTCTCAGCTGATTTATCAACCAACATATGATCGTAAGATTTTAATTTTATTCTGATTTTTTGACTCATTTTACTCTAAAATTAAGCGTTTCCTTTTGCTTTAGTGATTACTGCCTCTGAAATGTTTGATGGTGTTTCAGAGTAGTGAGAGAACTCCATTGTAGAAGTAGCTCTACCAGATGATAATGTTCTTAATGTAGTTACATAACCAAACATCTCTGATAATGGAACTGAAGCCTTAACAACTTTAGCACCATTTCTATCATCCATACTGTTGATTTGTCCACGACGACGGTTCAAATCCCCAACGATATCACCCATATTTTCTTCAGGAGTCAATACTTCTAACTTCATGATAGGCTCTAAAATGATCGCTCCAGCAGCTTTAGCAGCAGCTTTATATCCCATTTTAGCTGCTAATTCGAATGATAATGCATCCGAGTCAACCGCGTGGTAAGAACCATCAGTTAAAGTTACTTTCATTGAATCCATTTCGAATCCAGCTAAAGGCCCTTGTTTCATCGCCTCTCTAAATCCTTTCTCTACAGAAGGGATATATTCTTTAGGAACGTTACCACCTTTAACTTCATTTACGAACTGTAATCCAACGAATGGTTTTCCATCAACGTCATCAGCAGGCCCCATTTTGAATACAATATCAGCAAATTTACCACGTCCACCAGATTGCTTTTTATAAGCTTCTCTATGTTGTGCATCGCGTGTAAGAGCTTCTTTGTACTCAACTTGTGGTTCTCCTTGATTAACTTCAACTTTAAACTCACGTCTCATACGGTCGATTAATACATCTAGGTGTAACTCTCCCATTCCAGAGATTACAGTTTGTCCAGACGCTTTGTCAGTCTTAACTGTAAAAGTTGGATCCTCCTCAGCTAATTTAGCTAAAGCAGTACCCATTTTATCCATATCCGCTTTTGTTTTTGGTTCAATAGCGATACCGATAACTGGATCAGGGAACACCATACTTTCTAATACGATAGGATTTTTTTCATCACATAAAGTATCTCCAGTTTTAATATCCTTAAATCCAACAGCAGCTCCAATATCTCCAGCCTCAATATATTCAACTGGATTTTGCTTGTTAGCATGCATTTGGTAGATACGAGAAATACGCTCTTTATTTCCAGAACGAGTATTTAACACATAAGAACCAGCATCTAAGTGTCCAGAGTAAGCTCTAAAGAAAGCTAAACGACCTACGAATGGGTCAGTAGCAATTTTAAACGCTAACGCAGCGAACGGCTCAGTAACTGATGGCTTACGAATAATTGGCTCTTCAGTATCAGGATCTGTTCCTTCGATAGCTTCCTTATCCATTGGAGAAGGTAAGTAACGACATACAGCGTCTAACATAAACTGAACACCTTTATTTTTGAATGAAGATCCACAAGTCATAGGAATGATACTCATATCAAGAGTAGCGGCACGTAAAGCAACGTGAATTTCATCCTCTGTGATTGAATTCTCATCTTCCATATATTTCTCAAGAAGATTCTCATCATAAGCAGCAATCTCTTCGATTAACTGACCTCTGTATTGTTTTACTTCAGCCAACATATCTTCTGGGATAGCAACCACATCAAAAGTAGAACCATGATTCTCATCATGCCATACAATTGCACGGTTTTTAACTAAGTCAACGATACCTCTGAAATCTGCTTCATCACCAATAGGTAAAACGATTGGCACTGCATTTGATTTCAACATATCTTTTACTTGCTGACATACCATTAAGAAGTTAGATCCTTGACGGTCCATCTTATTAACGAATCCCATACGTGGAACTTTATAGTTATCAGCTAATCTCCAGTTAGTCTCAGACTGAGGCTCAACACCATCAACTGCACTAAATAAGAATACTAATCCATCTAATACACGTAAAGAACGGTTTACCTCTACAGTAAAGTCAACGTGTCCAGGAGTATCAATAATATTGAAGTGGTACTCCATAGACTCAGGTATTACAGCTCCTTGAGTTGTTGGAAAATTCCAAGTACAAGTAGTAGCTGCTGATGTAATAGTAATCCCTCTTTCAGCCTCTTGCTCCATCCAGTCCATAGTAGAAGATCCTTCGTGAGTCTCTCCCATTTTATGGTTTTTACCAGTGTAGAACAAAATACGTTCAGTAGTTGTAGTCTTACCAGCATCGATGTGTGCAGCGATACCAATGTTTCTTGTATATTTTAAATCTCTTGCCATTGTATATAGTTTCTGTATGGATTAAAATCTAAAGTGAGAGAATGCTTTATTAGCTTCAGCCATTTTATGAGTATCCATTCTCTTTTTAACAGCAGCTCCTTCTTCTTTAGCAGCAGCTAAGATTTCAGACGCTAATTTACCAGCCATAGATTTCTCATTTCTTCTTCTAGCATACAAAATCATCCATTTCATCGCCATAGAGATTTTTCTATCTGGACGAATTTGCATTGGAATTTGGAATGTAGCACCTCCAACACGACGAGAACGAACCTCTACGTGCGGCATAACGTTAGTCAATGCTTCTTTCCATACTTCTAATGAAGATTTTTCTTCATCTTGTTTTTTCTCTTCAACGATTGCTAAAGCATCATAAAATACTTTAAAAGCCGTTGACTTCTTACCGTCCCACATTAAGTTGTTCACAAAACGCGTCACTAATTGATCATTAAATTTTGGATCTGGTAAAAGAGGTCTCTTTTTCGCCTGTCTTTTTCTCATGTCTTCTTCTTAAACGTTTAAACGATTATTTTTTGTCTTTAGGACGTTTTGCTCCGTATTTAGATCTTCTTTGAGTTCTACCGCTTACTCCAGCAGTATCCAAAGCACCACGTACAATGTGGTATCTAACACCTGGCAAATCTTTTACCCTTCCACCTCTAACTAATACTATCGAGTGCTCTTGTAAATTGTGTCCTTCACCTGGGATGTATGCGTTTACTTCATTACCATTTGTTAAACGTACCCTTGCAACTTTACGCATTGCAGAGTTAGGTTTTTTAGGTGTAGTAGTATAAACACGCGTACAAACCCCTCTTCTTTGAGGACAAGAATCCAAAGCAACCGATTTACTCTTCTTAGTCAATTGGGTTCTCCCTGTTCTTACTAATTGTTGAATTGTTGGCATAATGTTTATTAATAATTTCTACAATATATTATTCCGCACTATATACGGGGTTGCAAATGTATAACTATTTTTCAATTATTCAAATCACAAAGCATTAATTTTCAACATAATTAATTTTTTAAATCCAAAATACTACTCACAATAACTTTTTCTTTCCTTTTCAACTATTTCAAAAAAGTTATCAACAATTATATTTAATATCCATTGCTAATTATGCAGTATTAAACACCTATCTATCAAACAATAATAACACCAAAAAAGCTAAATATCACTTATCTCTAATAAAGCACCCTATTCTTTACTGTCAAAAATAAGTTTTCACACCCATTACAAAACTATTCTGTGATCCCAAATTACTTATCCGCTCGTAATTCACTGCGCTTTTCGATTTTTTAATTCCACTATGAACAAATTAATTCCTTAACAACCTCACTAAAAGAAGATGGAACAAACAGCAAATAGCATATGAGTTCAATTTAATAGGATAGTGATACCTATATGATAGGCAGGTGATAGGCTATTTTATAGTACTTTTAAGCCGAGCACATGCCTATCACATACCGACCACCAGCCGACCACCCCTTCTTCAACAGCCTAAAAAAGACATCTTTATGCATTTCTCTTATGTATCAAATCCGCTAATAACGTAGAGACGGGAATGATTTGTACTAAACAGAGTAAGGTCAGTGATTAAAACACACTCTACTGTGCTGTCACACCAAACAGAAGAAATGTAAAGTAGAATTGATTTGTTGTAAATAATAGTTGTTAATTTAAGGTTACACAATTACTTTTAGAAAGTATATTAAAAGACCACAACACTATTATGGTCTTTATTATAGCACAGACCATACTTCATAAACATTATAAACCTACCTACGACAAGCCTACCTACGACAAGCCTACCTACGACAAGCCTACCTACGACAAGCCTACCTACGACAAGCCTACCTACGACAAGCCTACCTACATTAAGCATCCCTTAGAACTACATACTTCGTATAACACTGTAGCCTGCACATGAACTCATAGGTACTGTTTACTAATAAATAAGAGTACTTACCTTAATATAACATACCAAAAACTCAGTGATAATAAACACCAACAAAATATACATACTAATTTTAAACGCTCTCCACTACATTAATCTATCTTTGCGCGTTTTTTAGAAATATATTATAACTAACTTTGCCCCATGGAACAGGACAATCAAATATTTGGTATTCGCGCGATAATCGAAGCCGTAGAAGCAGGAAAAGATATTGATAAAGTATTCATTCAGAAAGATGCTTCTGGAGACTTAATGAATTCTTTATTAAAGAGCTTAAAAAAGAACAACATTAACTTTTCGTACGTGCCTATCGAAAAGCTTAATAAACTTACAAACAAGAACCACCAAGGTGCTGTGGCTAATATCTCTCCTATCTCTTTTGTTTCTTTAGAGACATTAGTAGAAGGTGTATTAGAAGCTAAAGAGAAACCTCTATTCGTTATTCTTGATCAGATATCAGATGCACGTAACTTCGGAGCTATCATACGTACTGCGGTATGCTGTGGTGCTGATGGTATCATTGTTTCTAAGAATGGTGCAGCTCCTGTAAATGGAGATACAGTTAAAACATCGGCTGGTGCTGTATTTAATATTCCTATCTGTAAAGTAGATCATATTAAAGATGCTGTATTCTATCTTCAAGGATCTGGTGTAATCACTCTAGGTGCGACAGAGAAAGCAGAAAAAGAAATATATGATGCAGAACTTAATGTACCTTTAGCTATCATTATGGGTAGTGAAGATAAAGGGATTAATCCATCTGTATTAAAGATTATCGATGAGAAAGCTAAGCTACCTATGTTTGGAGGGATTGAATCTCTAAATGTATCTGTTGCTTGTGGAGCTTTCTTATATGAAGCTATCCGTCAACGAAGATAATCATCATGGAAAAAGACACTAAGAGACAACAAAAAAAACCGAGCTACCCTGTTTCGGTAGAACTAGCAAATTACCTTGATAAATATAAACGTGTAACGAAGACGAGTATATTATATGAAGATTTGCTAAGATTCAGTGGTTGCATTAGTGTCGAAGATAAATGTGGTAATGATACACTATGGTTAAGAGTTTACTATCCCGAACATGAATATACAGAGATTGAAGCAAGCCTAACTAAGATATACACCCTACTCCACTCAGATGGAGATGTAGATACCTTACAGCACTTGACAGTTGACTCTATCGATTTTTGTTCTTTTGGCAACTCACAACCTTTCCGTGTAAAAGTAAGAAATAAGCTAAATGATATCTATACTAACTTCTATATTAAAAAGGCTGATGCTTCTCGTATCTATGGTTTAGAATTAGAAGAAATGTTATCTCCTTATACGATGAATTACATTGTACATAAGGATACATTAATAGAAGAACATATCATGGGAATTCCTGGTGACGTTTTTATCAAAGAGCACCTCGCTATATGCAGTGAACTAGAGAAATCTCAAATAGCTAAAGAATATGTCAAGTTCAATGAACGTTGTTTAATCGGACTTTTAGGTGATATGCGCTCTTATAACTATGTGATTATTCCTACACATGATTTTGACCATGTCGTATATCGCATACGTCCTATTGACTTTGATCAGCAGTGCTATGAAGGTAACCTAAAGTTTTACCTACCACAGTTCTTCAAAGAGAACAGCACTATCGTTCAACTTGTCTTAGAGAAGTTTAAAGATACTTCGATAGAACAATATCGAAAAGAGATTCGCTCTGTATTAGTTAGAAGAGTACTTAGCAACAAGGAACGTCTAGACGATCTTCTTAATGTCATGAAGCATGACACCATTGCTCCTCAAGAGCATATAGATCAACTCAAAACAGACTTATATGAGTATGTACATGAGAAATCGTTCAAGTACTGTAGCACTATGGGAGAAGTCCTAGAAACAGCTATTGAATTTACAATCAAAAACTATAAAAGCACCTTCTAAGGTGCTTTTATAGTTTATACTCTATCCACACTATAATAACTTACTAAGACAGGTAATGTCTTTCTATAAGGATCTTTATCTATTACAACTTTTGGAATAATAATAAAGTTGCCGCTCTCATCAAAGCATTTCATAAAAGGATCTGACTGCGGATCAAAGTTCGGGTCTTGCCAAGCGTACTTATACCCTTTCTCAATGTGGTCCGGAGATGACACTAAAAAACTCAACAATAACCCTGTAACAAATCCACTCAGATGACCTTCCCATGAGATACCCTCTTCTATATCAGGAAACATATACCAAATCGTACTTCCGTATAAGATAACTATTAATAGAGATAAAGCCATTAATCTGTAATATCGCGTCTGCACTCCCTTAAAGAACATAAAGCTCACTAATACATATACTAATCCACTTGCTCCTATATGATAACTGTCTCTACCTATAATCCAAGTTCCTAATCCTGATAATAATAATCCAAAGACCAAAACGACTAATGCTTGTTTCTTATAGAAATATTGCAACATCAATAGCAAAACAAACAAAGCAACTGAATTATTATACAAATGCTTTAGTCCTCCATGTATAAAAGGACTAAAAAAAATCCCTTTCAATCCTGTTATTGTTCTAGGTCGTACACCATACTCATGTAACTCATAATAGTTATTCCAATCTACCCAATATACCCCCCATATCAATACAATAAAGAATATTGGCAACAATAGTAGGTTAATAGATAAAGGAGGTAATTTTTCTTTACTCATAATTAAATTCCTTTACTACTATAAATATACTGTATTTTGCTGTTGATTGTTTTTCCATTCACATCATTTTAGCATATCCACATTCGAATACCACCTATCTTATTACATAGAAGAAGTAGAAAAACATTATATTGTAAAAAAGAGATTGTATTTTTGTAAGAGACATTTAATTACCATTATGGAAGCACCTTTAGCAGAACGCGTACGCCCTCAAACATTAAGTGATTATGTAAGCCAAGATCACTTAGTCGGAGAGAACGGAATATTAACCAATCAATTAAAAATAGGATTTATTCCTTCATTAATTTTTTGGGGACCTCCTGGCACTGGTAAAACCACCTTAGCAGAGATCATAGCTAAGGAAAGTGAACGACCATTCTATGTATTAAGTGCGATTAACTCAGGTGTAAAAGATATCCGAGAAGTCATAGAGAAAGCAAAGTCTAGTGGTGGATTATTCACTCCGAGAAACCCTATCTTATTCATTGATGAGATACATCGCTTTAGCAAATCTCAACAAGATTCACTTCTCGCTGCTGTTGAACGTGGATGGGTAACTCTTATAGGTGCCACAACAGAAAACCCTAGTTTCGAAGTTATACCTGCTCTACTATCAAGATGTCAAGTCTATACATTAAATGCCTTCACCAAGGATGATTTAAAACTATTACTAGATCGTGCGATTAGTAAAGATTCTCTATTAAAGAAAAAGAAAATCACGCTATCCGAAACAGAAGCACTATTTCGAATGTCTGGAGGAGACGGACGTAAACTATTGAATACTTTTGAGCTTATTGTTAACTCAACCAATGAGGATGAAATAATCATCACTAATGACAAGGTAATGCAGATCGTTCAGAAAAACACTGTACTATACGATAAGACTGGTGAGCAACACTATGATATTGTTTCTGCTTTTATTAAGGCAATCAGAGGGAGTGATCCTAATGGAGCAGTCTATTGGCTAGCTAGAATGATAGAAGGTGGTGAAGATGTTAAGTTTATCGCTCGTAGATTACTTATCTCGGCATCAGAGGATATCGGTAATGCTAATCCAACTGCTTTAATTATGGCAAACAATACCTTTCAGGCAGTATCTTTTATTGGATATCCTGAAAGCAGAATACTGCTTAGTCAATGTGCTATCTATTTAGCGACTTCTCCTAAGAGTAACTCTACCTATTTAGCCATAGGTCAAGCTCAGCAATTAGTAAAGCAGACAGGAGATCTACCTGTACCTATCCATCTTAGAAATGCACCAACTAAACTAATGAAAGAACTAGGTTATGGAGAAGAATACCTATACTCTCATGACTATGCAAACAACTTCGTAGAACAAGAGTTTTTACCTGATGAGATACAAGGTACAGTTCTCTATGAACCTGGCACTAATAGTAGAGAGAATGGTACTCGAGAATTTCTTCGCAACAGATGGCAGTTTAAATACAACTATTAATATAGTCCGACATAAATCAAAAAGACCTGCTATAGCAGGTCTTTTAATTCTATTAGTTTCTGTACGTGATAAATCTGTGGTATTACTTTATCTTTTGATTGACTGTAATAGATAGCATCCATTCCCACTCCTAATGCACCTTCTATATCTGCTAGGAAATTATCTCCTATCATTACAGATTCTCCTACTTTTACCTTTGCCTTATCTAAAGCATAGTTAAATATCTCTGGATTAGGTTTACTCACTCCTGCCATTTCAGAATTAGTCACTGTCTTAAAGTATCCTGATATACCTGAACGATCTAACTTCTTAGTCTGCACTTCATCAAATCCATTCGTGATGATATGAAGCTTATACTTCTCTTGCAGGTAATCTAATACTTCTATTGCACCATCAAAAAGGTAATTGTGATTAGGCATTGCTTTTAAATAATCATCTCCCATCTTTAACATTTCTTCTGCCGTAGACTGATATCCTAACTTAGCAAATGTATCTCTAATTCTACCGATACGTAATTCTTCTTTTGTAACTTGGTTTAAACTATATTGATCCCAATACATATTATTAATTGCAACATAGTGGCTTAAGAATGACTCTGTGCTAAACGGTAATTTCAACTCCTCAATAACATCATTAAAAGCTAAAGCAGAATTCTTCTCAAAGTCCCAAAGGGTATGATCTAGATCAAAGAAGATATCTGTCTTACTGGTTAAGCTTTTTACTCCCATTTTTATAATCTTTTATTTGAATAGCAAAAGTACTTATAAAATTCCTTCATCAGCAAAACTGTAGTAACTATATTCTGTGATGATTAAATGATCTAAGAGGTGAATATCCATAATCTTTCCACCTTCCTTTATCTTCTTGGTAATTTGAATATCTGCATCACTAGGTTTCACCTTACCACTAGGATGATTATGTACTAAGATAATTCCCACAGCTTTCTGTTCTAATGCTGTCTGAAATAAAAGTCGTACATCTACTACTGTACATGTTATCCCGCCTTTACTCAATGAGAATTTAGACTTAACCTTATTCGAATTATTGAGATAAAGTACCCAAAACTCTTCGTGTTCTAAATCACCTATCACCGGATTCATTATCTCAAATACATCACTGCTAGAGTTAATCATTGGATCTTCTATTCTCTCACTTAATCTCCTGCGCTGTCCTATTTCTAAAGCTGCGATAATAGAGATTGCCTTAGCTTCCCCTATTCCCTTAAAAGCAGTAAGTTTAGCGATATTCTGTTTAGCTAATACACTTAAGTTATTATTATAAGTAGCCAGTATCCGTTTACACAAATCTACAGCAGACTCATCCCTATGTCCTGATCCTATCAAGATAGCCAATAACTCGGCATCACTTAAAATAGTCTTTCCTTTAAGCATTAACTTTTCACGAGGCCTATCATCTTCAGCCCACTGTTTTATTGTAATCTTTTGGTTGTCCATAATCAATAGTTTTGAACAGTACATCGAATCAAAAACTAAGCCTTGGGTATTAAAGTGATATGAAGGAATTGTAAAATTACTACCACTATTCAAATAATTACATACATTACCAACATTCTATGATCAACATTAAAAATTAGAGATTAAGCAATTTATTTGAGACAAGAGCTCATCAAGAGTGAGTCAAGAATTCTTCAGGAAAAAGACTTTTTAGCAGAACAATGTTGTGATAATGTTGAAGAAGTATTGAAGTGGTTGTAATAAAAAATAAGGATTCAGAATGTTTACTTTAACCCAAAATCAGTATTAGCCATATATCCCATCTACTTGATTCCTAATAAAAAAAGCCATCAACTACAAGAGTAGCTGATGACTTCTATTTCATTTATAAGAATTAAACTATACTTACTTATTCTTTATGTTATCACTAAAAGCTTGCATATCAAGTCCGCCATAGTTACCTGAACTCATAAATAATAATACTGAGTTAGCTAAATCTAGTTGATCTAGGTAGCTCTTAAAATCACTTGCATTTGTATAAGTCGCTAGTCCCTCTCGTTTAAATGCAGCTTGCATTTGCTCTTGAGAAATCTCTGGCATATTTTTAATCTTTAATGCATCTAATGAGTAGAACACTACAGCTTCATCAGCCTTGTCTAATGCGCCTTCATATTGAGATAAGAATGCAGAGTTAAGACTGCTATAAGTATGCAGTTCAAGACATGCTATAACTTTCTTACTTGGATATTGCGCTTTCACTGCCTCAGTAGTCGCTTTCACTTTACTAGGTGAATGAGCAAAATCTTTATAGATAACAGTACTATCCGTTTCTACTAATTTTTCTAATCGCTTAGACGCTCCTTTGAATGATGCTATCGCTTCATAGAAATCCTCTTCATCTATTCCCATATTCTGACAAATCCACTTCGCACCACTGATGTTGCTCAAGTTATGCTTACCGAATACTTCTAATGGCATAGGTCCATCATTAGTGTCTAAGTACGTTTTCTCATTATCAATTGTAAATGATGGAGTCCCATAAGGTATCTTTCTGATAGGATTAACAGTCTCTTCTGCTAACTTAGCTACGATAGGATCTTCCTCATTATATACAAGAATACCTCCGTTAACTATCTTATCTATAAAAATCTTGAATTGGTCTACATAGTTATCAAACGTTGGGAATACATTAATGTGATCCCAAGCGATACCACTTAACAAAGCTATATTAGGTTGGTAGATGTGAAACTTAGGTCTAAGATCTAGAGCTGATGATAAATACTCATCCCCCTCGATCAACATAAACTCATTATCAGAAGTTAGATTAACCATACGGTCAAATCCTTCTAACTGTGCTCCTACAAGATAATCTACCTCTACATTATGATAATGCATCACGTGTAAGATCATAGAAGTAATCGTAGTCTTGCCATGTGAACCACCGATAACTACACGAGTCTTATTCTTAGAATGCTCATAAATAAACTCTGGATATGAGTATATAGTCAAACCTAATTCCTTGGCCTTAATCAACTCAGGATTATCTCCTTTAGCATGCATACCCAGTATAATAACATCTATATCATTTGTTATCTTCTCCGGATACCATCCTTCTTCTTTAGGTAATAATCCTTTAGCGGCTAATCTAGACTTAGATGGTTCAAAGATAGTATCATCACTACCTGTCACTATATCTCCTTTAGCATGTAGAGCTAATGCTAAATTGTGCATTGCACTTCCTCCTATTGCGATAAAATGTATACGCATTATATATTTCTTTTGACTTTTAGTATTCTAATTCAATAGGTAAAAATACGACTTTATTGCAATTCATCTCTCATTTGATTTAAATATCTTAACTCAAGGTTTCACATTCATCATAGCTAAACAAAGACGATATTGAATGTTAAAATAATATTAATATCTTTACACAAAAAAATCATGCAAAATTATAATTACCCTCCACAGCAACCACAACAACAAACATCAGTATTAGGTATTATTTCATTAGTGTTTGCAATCATTGCTTTAATTGTTTCATTTATTCCTTGTTTTGGTTACTTTGCTATTTTTATCGCACTTATTCCAATCATTGCGTCAATTATTGTATTAGTTCAAGCTAAAAAAACAGGAGAGCCTAAAGGGTTAGCTATTGCAGGGTTAGCCATTGGAGGTGTTGCATTACTTATTGGTATATTTTGGGGTACTCTATTAGGGGGTATAGGAAGTCAAATCCAAAAAGACCTCAGAGAGAACCAAGATCGTTATAACATAAACGATACAGTAGAAGAACCTTATTATTATGAAGATGACACTGACAATCAAGAGGTAGAGATTTTCACAGAAGAAACCGATACTATTCAATAGTTATCTGTGAAGAAAAGTTCTGCGTATTTCATCATCAATATAAGCTTTGCTATATTACTTTCAGTGATGTTTCTATACTTATACTTTATAGATAGTTTAGATACTAACGAATTGCGCATCAAATCATCTTGCGAAGGCTTACCTGAATACTTATGTAAAAGTAGAGGTCTTACTAGAGACTTTATCACTATACTACACAACGGATGTAATAATACGAATCTTATCAATCCTTATAGTATAAAGATATTTTCGTTTTTCTTATACAGTTGGACAAGTAGAATACTGATTTCATTACTCCCATACCGATGGACTAGTAAAGTATTTATAACTATTGATATCATCCTCATAAGTATATTCTTTTTAGTAGCCTTTTTACCATTGGTAATACTATAGGTTTCTATCAAAATACATCCCATAAAAAAAAGCTCAAGAAATCTTGAGCTTTTTTATACATTTTATTCTATACCTAAGTATTTTCTAAAGTAACCACATTCCTTGATTACTTCTTGGTAATACTTTGTATCACTATAATTATTCTTTAAGTCTACGAATCCCTTCCACTTTTTAAACATAACAGCATCTCCCCATCCACCACTGTAGTAATCCCCACTGTGGTATGTAAGAGAATAGAAATCATTTCGTTCTAATTTTGCTTCGAAGTATGCTAACTTTGCTTTCTGTTCTTTAGTAGTTGCATTCTTTTTAGCGATGTCATAATATTTACGAGCATTGCGCATATTCAGAATATTAGAACGATTACCTGTACTGATCGTATTACTTCCATACTCATCCCAAATACTATTATAATAAAAGCTACGTCCATTACCATAATAAGTAACATTATAGAATGCGTTACCAACTAGCATTGCATTGTTAAAGACGTCTACTCCATTAGCTACATTGCTCTCCATATCTTTTAGTTTCTCTAAGAACGATAATTTTGTATATACTGTAGTCTGCTTAGCAGCGTGATCACAGTCATTACAGTCCTTAATCTTACCATTAAACGGATTGCCATATAGCTGACTAGAACTATACGTCATCTCTGTATAGTCATCATCATACATATTTTTCTTCTTAACTGGCTTTGCCTTTTTCATTTCAACGATTGCCTCATCTATTTTATCTTCATAGAACAGGTGAATAGCGCGACTCTCATAGATATCACTTAAGTTAAACTGATATAGTAACGCAAACAAAGACTCTATCCCAGAATGATTAGTACGCAATAGGAAGTTCTCCATAGCCACTGACTGCTTGCCATCTTTATAATACTCTACTCCTTTTGAATTTAGTATCTCAGACATAATAGCATTACCTTGTTCCTTATATACCACAGATAGAAACTGACGTATCCATCCTGCTGCATATTCATATCTAAAAGGATCACTATAGTCATTCTTAACTAAATCAACATATACCCATTTTAATTCAGGCAGTAACTTCTCTTCTGTACTCTTATCCAACTTCTTGATTTGAGATACAGTATTAATAAGCGCAAATAATCTCACTTGCTCTTCAAGCAGTTTATCGCCTTTCTTTACATAAGCACTTGCTTCTTCGATTTGCTTCGTAGCACTTTTATAATCACCTTGGAAGATATCCATATATCCAGCTGCTAATTTCCAAAGTACAGGATTAGCAACATTTTGAGGTTTATCAGCTATAGTCTTAATCCACTTCAGTGTATTCTGATCTATTTTCTTCTTAATGGCTTTGAAGTACTCATCACGAGATTTAAAACTACTCTCTGTAAATACATTTACTTCTTGCTCCTGAAGGTTCACCCATCTAGTCAATACATAATCTATATGCGGACTTTTTGGATTCACTTCGTAAGCATTCTTCATTGATTCACCTAAATCACCATAGTATCCCATAATAGCCCAAATAGCAGCTTTTACTTCTTTATCTGAAGTACTATTGACTACCTTAGTCATCGTAGGTTTATCTAATGGTTTAAAGTTATACAAAGCCACTTGACGCATAGAAGGTTCTTTATCAAATACAGTTGCATATAGTACATTTGACTTCATAAAGTCTGCCTTCTCATAATGAGCTCCTGCTACATAAGACATTGCTCTATAGTATAGTGTATTATGAGGTTGGCTACTAGCTGTAGTTTCAAAGTAAGATATAACACTTCCCTTATCTGCTGAATAGAACTTCGCCTTCATCACCTGAAACCACATTCTGTTCATATAGAAAGTATCTTTCTTATCCATCTTCTCATAGAAACTCTGAACTTTGGCTACATAATCATTTGGCAGTTGATCTCTTAATTGCTTCTCATAGTTCCAATATTCAAAATCTTGTGCAGAATATTGTTCTATCGTTTTAGCGAAGTTTAGGAAGTTAATAAAGTTCTCTACTTTCTTATTTTTTAAATCTAAGTCATAGATGCTACTTCTCTTTTTTCCTTTTTTAAGTTCACTGTAGATAGTATGCATTGTTCCTATCTCAAACTCGCTTGAGATTAAACACTCTTTTACTACAGCCTCAGGAATAGCATTACCTAAATACTTCACCCAATCACTTACGATATCATCATTATACATTCCAGTATTATACATATATGCACCATCGTAAAAACGCTCACTAGGTGCAAAAAATAAAGGTTTGTATGATTTATCTACAAACGCTTCTGGTGTAAAACTAGAAATGGACGAATAGCTCCACCATCCATCAGCACATCCATAAGAGTAAACCCCTGCTCCCAATAGCAGTGATAAACTACTTACATATAACAATCTCTTTCCAAACTTCTTTTTCATAATAAGGAATATTTCTTGAATTTAAATCATATAATATAATCTCAGATGGGCATTTCCCACTTGCCTTCTGAAGATCTTGTTTCATTTCTAATAACTGTTCACTAGTTGTTGTTTCAACTTTAATCTGATCTCCTGCTAAGAATAGTTGACCGAAATATACCCCTTCTTCTACTACGATATATCTAGTACTATCTACTTTCTTAAAAGCAGCTATCTTGTCTACGTCACTTGTTCTAACCCTACTGATCATACGCAACACTTTATTCTCTCGAGTATGTATCACCCATGCATATATTGGTAAAGCATACTTCAGATCCAATGGATAATCAACTAGAGCACCGATATACTTCTTCCCTATATTCCTATCGTAAATAGAGTTAAGCGTATCTGAAGCAATAGTTCCCATATTATAATACATTAGTACCCCATAATCCACCTTCGGAATACCAGTCTTACTAGCATATTTCACTTGGTGTAATCGGATAGTAGATGACACTTTCCAGTTGCTTTCTCTCTTTATCTGTTCAATCAATTCGAAGAATGAATCTTTACTCTTTAAACTCCAGTCGCAGTCAAGTTGTATCTCATTTGTCGCGATATGATTATGCTTATTAATCTGATTGATATAATCTATGATCTTCTTTGCTAAACCACGATCCAAGCCTCTATGTAATAACACATCATTCTTAATATAAACAACAGGTACTATCTCTAGATTAGGGATAGAATCTTTAAACTGTATCGGACGAATAGGTAACGTATTATCCATCTGTAGTCCAATATCAAAATAACGGATATACAATCTCTCTACTTCTAAGTCTTTTAGAGTAAATCGTTCTAATGAATCAAGTTGAAAGTTCGTTCGCCAATAGTAAAAAGACAACTTCGTATCTACTTGATTGTCTTTCTTAAAACTACAGCCTACTACTAGCAAAAGGCATAGAAATAACACATACTTTTTCATTGTGTAAACTTAAACTACGATTGAGATATGTACAAAAAAAAACGCCTAAATAATTTAGGCGTTTTGTGATTTTAACATAGTCGACTATTTAATAATCGTCATCTCATCTACGATATGTTTAGCATCAGCGAACTTGTCTATGATGAATAATACATAACGTATATCTACGTTTATAGTACGTTGTAATTTTGGGTCATAGATAACATCTCCAGCCATAGCCTCAATATTACCATCAAATGCAAGACCGATCAACTCTCCTTTACCATTTAATACTGGAGAACCTGAGTTACCTCCTGTAATATCGTGGTTAGTTAAGAAGTTAACTGGCATATGTCCAGCTTTATCAGCATACACACCATAGTCTTTTGCTTTATATAAGTCAATTAACTTTTGAGGCGCCTCGAACTCTTCATCACCTGCTTTATGCTTAGCGATAGTTCCTTTTAAGGTAGTAAACCAATTCTCTTTAGCATCATTAACTTTAGTTCCTCTAGGTAAGTCTTTTACTGTACCATATGTTAAACGCAATGTAGAATTTGCATCTGGATAGTATTTACCTGTTGGATTACTTTTCTGAACACCATCAACAAATAATCTATATGCTTTTTGGAATTTATCTTCTAAAGCAGCTAATTCATCAGATTTCGCTCTATTGTACTCCATAATAGCTAGAGACAGTTTGAACATCGGATCGCGAGAAATAACTACATCTTTAGGATTAGCCAAGAACTCATTAACCGATTCGATATCAGCAAATACACTCTTCTCGAAAATCTCATCCACATATTTCTCAAAATCACCATTGTATTCTGCATTGATTTGAGTTACAAAAGGAGCTATTTCATACCCGGTAGATTTTGTAGCGTATAAAGCTAATTGCTTCGCTAACATTTCTCTTTCTAAAGGTTCATATTTACCATCATAAATACTATTAATGTATTCTTTAAACTCTGGTAACATCGCAGCCTTCTTCTTCTCATCAGCCGCCACATAAGCTTCCATCCCTCCAGCTAATCTGTAAGGAGCAGACACTAATCCAGAAGTACGCATCATAGTCATTAAGTAATTATCATGTCTTGATTTCTCATTAGTAGCTTTGTACCACGCATTGATATCACCGATTACACTACCATACTTAGCAACATTTTCTTTCTTAGAAGCCCATTTTTGGAACTCTACCTCTGCTTTCGTTTTAGTAGCTACAGTTTTGTGTTGCGTTAAAGCATCTATCATACCTTGACGATTTTTCCAGTAGTTAGCTACACCAGCATATTTAGATGCATAATTAAGACGTACAGCATCATTAGAAGCCATATATTTCTTCATTACATCCATTCCCAGTTTAGAACCTTCTACCCAAGCTGGATAAGCATATTTGATATTTTGCTCTACACCTTGAGCTGGCATCCATCTGTTTGTTCTTCCTGGATAACCTAAGATCATAGAGAAGTCACCTTCTTGAATACCTGTGATAGATACTGGCAAATGGTGTTTAGGTACCATTGGTACATTATTAGCAGAATATTCTGCTGGATTACCATCCTTATCTGTGTAAACACGGAATAAAGAGAAATCTCCAGTGTGACGTGGCCACT
This sequence comes from Myroides oncorhynchi, assembly GCF_020905415.1. Taxonomy (NCBI): domain Bacteria; kingdom Pseudomonadati; phylum Bacteroidota; class Flavobacteriia; order Flavobacteriales; family Flavobacteriaceae; genus Myroides; species Myroides oncorhynchi. The sequence goes on from NZ_JAJJMP010000001.1 coordinate 637,327, forward strand.
CCCAGTTATCTGTATCTCCTCCGAATTTACCTATACTATTAGGAGGAGTACCTACTAAACGTACATCTGTATAATCTTGGTACACGAAGTAATAAAACTCATTCCCTTGGAAGAACGATTTCACAGACACAGTATATTTACCATCTCCATCATTCTCTTTTTGAATCTTAGCTATTTCTTGGTTAATCGCTTTCTCTCTTTCTAACTCCGTCATTTTATCATTAACAACACTTAAGATACGTTTAGAAACATCATCCATTCTAACGAAGAAACGAACTGACAACCCTTTTGCCTGACGCTCAGTTGCTTTGTCCTTTGCCCAAAAACCATTTGTCAAGATATCATCCTCTGGAGTTGATAGATTAGCTATCTTATCATATCCACAATGGTGATTAGTCAATACTAAACCTTGATTAGAAATAATCTCAGCAGTACACCCACCATCGAATTGAACTATAGCATCTTTTAATGAATGATTATTAATACTATAAATCTCTTCAGACGTTAACTTAAGTCCCATCTTTTGCATATCACGCTGATTCAAGCGCTCTATGAACATTAAGAACCACATTCCTTCATCAGCCTTTACCGTTGTAGGTATCGCTAAGATAAATGCAGTTAAAAATAAAATTATTTTTTTCATATTAATTAGTATGTTAGAAATGCGAAGATAAATGTTATTCGACAATTTCATCTTCAATTAAGGTAATTATTCAAATATTGTCACTTATTCCTTGCTTTCTTCCTTAGAACAACTAGAAGGAATATTATTTCTATTGTCATATTTGTCTTGTAATTCATCTATTACAGACCTTTTCCACAACTTTATCCCTGTTATATACGCACTTCTTGCAATCAAGAATGCCGCAACAGGAGAAGTGATAAACAAGAAAAACACAATTGCCAATACTTTAGTTGTCGTAGAGAATTCTGCAAAGTGTATTGCAGCTCCCGTTAAAATACAGCCTATACCCAATGTAGCTGCTTTAATCGTGATAGATAATCTTGTATAAAAATCTGGCATCCTCACTATTCCGATAGAAGCTATTAATACAAACACTGCTCCTACAGTGCTTAATATCATAATAAACATATCAATCATCTCTATTTCTTTTTATTAAATAATTAGAAAAAGCTACCGTACTCAAAAAGGCTATCAGTGCAAGAATCATTGCTACATCTAGAAACACTGGATCATCAGCTATCAAACTAAATACTCCGATAACACCTACACCAACTGTAATCAACAAATCTAATGCTACTACCCTATCTGCCACAGTAGGTCCCTTCAGAAAACGAATAAATATAAGGACTAAAGACAAACTTAGTATGGGCATTATCACATATATAAAATACTCTTCTACTGTCATCGCAATATCTCTAATAGTTTAGTCTCCGTTCTTTTCTTTAAGTTCTTGATGAACTTCTTTTTATCTGTTAGATACATCGTATGAATGTATACATAACTCTTATCTTCAGCTATATCAATCACCATAGTTCCAGGCGTCAATGCGATAATATTAGTCAACATTGTGATCTCAAAATCAGTCTTAGCATCTAAGTGATATTTGATTATACCCGGTGTAGTATGATATTTAGGTGTCATTACATCTATCGCTACTCTTAAGTTCGCCTCCATCATATCATACAAAAAGTATAAGATAAAGATCAATATCTTAGGTACACGATAGAAGTACTCCTTATCTTTATCACGAGAGCGACGTGTTAGCATCCATAATATAAAGAATCCTGCTACACTCCCAAAAATAAAATTGGAGTAATTTAATTGCCCAGTTAATGCTACCCAGACAAACATTAATAATAAATTAAGTATAAAATACTTTAACATAACTCCTCTATTTTAAATGATGCATTACTGAATCTATATAAATCGAAGGATTCTTTAACTCATGCGCTACACGTTCTGCTACTTCGAAAACGAATGATGCTTTAAATCCTATCAACAATGATACTATAGCAAGACCTACAACAGGCAATACTAAAGCTAACTGTCCTCTCCTGTGAAAAGGAGCAAAGTGATCAACTTCCTCTCCATTGGGCTTAGGTAAATCCTTCCAAAACACCTCTGACCAAATACGAGCTACAATGAATAATGTTATAAAACTCGCAAATATCATCGTTCCTAATAACACATAACTTTCCTGCTTAAATGCTTCCTGAAACAACATAATCTTAGGCCAAAAACCAGATAAAGGAGGAATACCTGCTAATGAAAATAAGATAACGGCAAATACGATAGATAGCTTAGGATAATCTTTATAAAATCCGCCTAATCGATAAATATCTTGTGTTTCGCGAATCTTCTGTATAAGCCCATTCATCATAAAGAAATTACTTTTTACAATAACATCATGAATCAAATAAAAGACAACTCCTACAAAAGCTAATTCTGTATATATTCCTATACCTGCTATTAAGTACCCAATATGACACACGATAAAATATGACAAGATTCTTCTAATATTACGCTTATTGATTACACCTAAAGCACCACTTATCATCGTTAGGATAGCTATGACTACGAATACTTGTAACATAAAATCATCTGGTTCAAAAACCACTGTAAATACTCTAATCATAGAGTACACTCCCATCTTAGTCAACAACCCTCCAAAGACCGCTCCAATAGCAGACGGTGGAGTATGATAAGAAGATGGCAACCAAAAATACATAGGGAATACCGCTGATTTAATACCAAACCCCACAAAGAATAATAAGGCCGTCACAGTGACCAATCCTCTATTCTCTACTGCAGCAACGTGCTCAGGTAAATCAGCAATATTTAAACTTCCTGTGATACCATATAATATACCAATAGCTGTTAGAAATATAGCTGATGCTAACATATTCATTGTAACATATTTTACCGCTCCTTCCATCTGTAGCTTCTTTCCTCCTAATGTCAACAAGACAAATGAAGAAATAATCACAACCTCAAACCATACATATAGGTTAAAGATATCACCTGTTAAAAAAGCTCCCATCAATCCCATAATCAAGAAATGATAGATAAAAAAATGTCCATAACGTATACGACTAATATTAGTCGCAGCAGTAGAATACACTCCTACTGCTAATGATACAATAGCTGTAAGCATAACCATCGTTGCACTAAGAGTATCACCTACAAAGGTAATTCCAAATGGGGCTTGCCAACCTCCCATTTGCATTGTTATATTTCCATTCTCCCAAATCAAAGCAAACAATCTCCAACTTACAAAGAAGCCAATTATGTTACCTATTACACTCACTGTTTTTTGTGCTTGTACATTTTTCCAAAAGAATAATAATACAATTGCTGTTAACATATGTGTAAATATGGGAGCTAGTATAAAGTTCGAAATCATATATCTAAATCTTGTATATTAAGTGAATCCAAATCATCCGTTCCTGTAGTTTCGTGTACTTTCTTCAACAATATAATTGCAAAGGCAGTTAACCCAAAACTAATTACGATAGCTGTCAATATTAATGCTTGCGGCACAGGGTCTGCATAGGCATCTGTAAAGTGTATATTCTCTCCATTTATAATAGGAGCCTTACCTTTAGTAAGTTCCCCCATCAAAAAAATCAGAATATTAGCTCCATTACCTAACATCATAAACCCCAATAATAACTTGACCATGCTTCTTCGCAATATCAAATAAATACCTGCAGAATATAAGACCCCTACTAATACCACTAAAAGTAATTCCATAATCTATCTTTTTATTCACCTTCTGAAATAGTCAACAATATTGTCAATACTACTCCAATTACTACTAAATAAACCCCAATATCAAAAAACAAGGCAGTCCCTACAGAACCAATCACCGCCACTTTATCAGCAAACCACACTCCTGTCATAAATGACCTTCCCAATATCACTGGTAAAAAACCACTAATAAAAGAAAGTGTCAACCCAATAGGTATCAACTGACGTGGTGGTATTTGAAACAATCTTAAAGTTTGTCTTGTCGTATAAGCAAAAGAATGAAGTACAAATGCAATAGAAGCAATAAGCCCACCTACAAATCCACCACCAGATAAATAATGCCCTCTTAATAATACAAAAAGAGAAAACAATAATAACAGTGGTAATAAGTAATTCGTCGCTGTTCTAAGAATAGTCGAATTTAACTTTCTAACGTCGTGTTTTGGTTTAATCTTCATCTTCCTTATATTTTAACATACTAAATACTCCTAGAGCCGCAATAGACAATACAATACCTTCTATCATCGTATCAAATCCTCTGAAGTCAACTAATATGACATTTACAACATTCTTACCTTTCGCTAATACATAAGCATTTTCTGCATAGAAGCGACTTATATCCTTATCAGCAGGTGATACTAATGCTTGTAATGTAATAATCGAAATCAGTGTACCAAAAGAGATTGCTATAATAGCATCTCTAAATTGTATCTTGCTATTTCCAAGCTTTAAGAATGCTGGAAGTTTAAACATCACAAGTAGGAATAATACTGTTGTCAATGTATCTATGGCGAACTGTGTCATCCCTAAATCAGGTGCTCCATAGAACACAAAGATTAAACAGATACAATATCCCACTACTCCTGTAGCTGCAATAGCAGTTAGTCGCGAGGATGTATTGATTGCAAATAATACCGCTGCTACTGTAATCAAAAACACAACTAACTCATATACCCTAAACTCAGATAGTCCAATTGTATTCACAGCTAATGGTACATCTGTAAAAAGCTTATATCCTACTAAGCCTATAAAGAATACTATAATCACTGCAAGATAAGATCTCAAATATCCATTGTGGAAAATCCAAGTATATCGATAAGCTAAAATTCTAAAAAACTCAATGATAATAGAAAAAATATGCTTAGGTGATGCTACTTCAAATCGCTCAACAATACTCATTGAGTTTTTCCAACACTTAAAAGCAAAATACACTCCTGTTCCTAAAACAATAGTACATCCACTTAAAAGCAAACTTGTATTTACTCCATGCCATATAGCCAGCGGCATTTCTACCATACTACCATTGATCGCGCTAAACGTTGCAAGAATAATCTCTTTGTAAGCTATTACAGGTAATATCCCTAATAACAGGGTAAAGAATCCTAATACAATAGGTGGTGCTAATAATCGCCAATCTGGTTTATGCGAAACACAGAACTCTTTAACTGGTTTGCCATAGAATGGTTTAATACCGATTAAAAAACCTGAACCTGTCAAGAAAACATTAGTAAAGAACAATGCTCCTACTAATACTAAAGAAAGATTATAGTCATTATAATGTAATCCACTTTCGTAGATTAACTCTTTTCCAATAAATCCAAAAGTTAAAGGTATACCTGCACACGATAATGCAGCTACCCCACCTGCTACTGCTAGCAGAGGAAAGTATTTACGCAATCCACCTAACTCATTAATATCTCGAGTATGTAATGCGTGATCTATAATTCCTGTAATTAAGAAGAAAGCTGCTTTGTATAAAGCGTGTGCCAATACAAATACAGACACAGCATATAACGCTAATTCCGTACCTATTCCTAATAGGAATACTAATAATCCTAAGGCTGAGATTGTAGAGTAGGCTAATATACCTTTCATATCTTTTCTAAATACGCTGTGAAATGCTCCGAAAGTCATCGTCACCCCGCCTACGACTAATAATATCGTACTCCATTCCATAGTTCCTCCTAAGATTGGAGTAAATCTAGCTAATAAATAGACTCCTGCTTTTACCATAGTCGCTGAGTGCAAATAGGCAGATACAGGTGTAGGTGCTTTCATCGCTCCTGGTAACCAAAAGTGAAATGGAAACTGTGCTGACTTTGTAAAGGCTGCTACAAATAAAAGAATAATTATTAGTAAATAGTATGGATTCTCTTTTAATACGTCACCTTGTGTAAGTAATTCACTTATAGTATAGGTACCTGATATAGTCCCTAGTATTACACCAAATGTCAGTAAAAAGAAACCTCCTAATCCAGTTATTGCTAAAGCCCATAGAGCACTAACTCTGGATTCTTCTTCTTCATTATTGAATCCAATCAAGAAGAACGAACTTATACTGGTAAGTTCCCAAAAAACAAATAAGGTTATAAGGTTATCAGAAGTAACAACTCCTAGCATCGCCCCCATAAAGATAGTGAGGTAACAAATAAATCGATGTAACAGAGGATGCCCTCTTAAATAAGAAGATGCATATAAATATACCAGCGTTCCAATTCCTGAAATCAATAATCCAAATAACAGTGATAATCCATCTATCTTAAAATCTAAATTGATACCTAACGACGGTACCCACTCAGATGTATATAGCACACTATTCACTCCATCTTTTACAGAACGTAAAAAAGATAATAGATATAAAAAAATTGAAAATGGAAGTAGGGATATTAATGCAACAAATTTACTTTGTACGAACTTTTTTAGAAATAGTACTACAAAAGCAAGAACAAAAGTGAGAAAAAGTAATGTTAGCATATTTTTTTATTTCTCTAAATATATATTTTCAGTTTGTCGTAAATATATACAAAAAAAAACAAAAATTAACGTCTAACCATCAGTAATACAATAATTAATAGTACATTTTTCTCACCCTTACTCTCCCTATTAGAGAATAGAAGATTATTCTCTTAATAAAATATTATCTATTCAACATTTCCCATAATTTATCCTTTAGCTCTGTCAGCCCTTGTTGAGCTACAGAAGAAATAAACATATATGGTACTTCGTTTAATTCAGCATCTAACTGCTCTTTTAACTCTCCTTGTAACTCGTCGTCTAGCATATCACATTTCGTAATTACTAAAAGACGATCTTTATCCAGCATCTCTGGATTATATCTTCTAAGCTCATCTACTAAAATCGCATATTCCTTGGCGATATCTTCTGCATCAGCAGGCACCATAAATAGCAATGTTGAGTTTCTTTCAATGTGTCTTAAGAAGTAGTGTCCTAAACCTTTCCCTTCTGCAGCTCCCTCGATAATACCAGGGATGTCAGCTATCACAAAAGATTTAAAATCTCTATAAGATACAATACCTAAATTCGGTTTCAACGTGGTGAAAGGGTAATCAGCTATCTTAGGTTTAGCAGAAGTAAGTACTGATAACAAAGTAGATTTACCTGCATTAGGAAATCCAACTAATCCTACATCAGCTAACACTTTTAATTCTAATACGATGTCCATTTCATTAATAGGCATCCCTGGCTGCGAATAACGAGGAGTCTGGTTAGTAGATGATCTAAAGTGCCAGTTACCCAACCCTCCTTTACCACCTGCTACCACGATTCTCTTCTCACCGTGTTCAGTTATTTCGAATAATACTTCTCCTGTTTCTTTGTCCTTTACTACAGTTCCTAACGGCACTTCGATAATTTTATCATCACCGTCAGACCCCGTACTACGAGAACTTCCTCCATCTCCACCATGTCCCGCCTTAATGTGACGAGCAAATTTAAGATGAAATAACGTCCATAGACCTTCGTTTCCTACAATATAAACGTGACCTCCACGACCACCATCACCACCGTCAGGTCCTCCTTTTTCTATAAACTTTTCTCTGTGTAAGTGCATAGAACCCTTACCTCCCTTACCAGAAGCCACATATATCTTTACGTAATCGACAAAATTCCCTTCAGTCATTTCCTATAATTTTTTAACCCTAAACTATTCCATACAATCGGAATCGGGCGGCAAAGGTAATATTTTTTAATTAATGTAATACCTTAAATCTGTAGATAACGTTTAAACGAGAATGAATTATACAAAACAGAGTAAAATCAGTAATTAAAGCACACTGTAGTGTGGTTTTGAGCTAATTGAAGCTATGTGAAGTAGAATTAATTCGCAGTAACGGTAGTTACAAATATAAGGTAAAAGAGTACGTTATATTAAAGTATCTATAACTTTACTTAATCGTCCTGTAATCTCTTCAATACTGCCAATACCATCTACAGCATGAAATACATTCTTATCTTGATAATACTTTATTAATGGCGCTGTATTTTCATTATACTCTGTATAACGATATCTTATCTTAGCTTCATCTTGATCATCTGCTCTACCGCTCGTCTTACCTCTTTCTAAGATACGTGCTACCAAAATATCATCATTAGCCTCTAATGCCACTGTACCAGCTAATCTAATTTTTTTTTCTCTTAGCAATGCCTCTAGTGCCTCTGCTTGTTTTATTGTACGTGGAAAACCATCAAATAAGAAACCATCTTTATCCATGTTCTTCTCCACTTCATTAGCTAGCATATTGATCGTTATTTCATCTGGAACCAACTTAGCCTCTGACATATATACCTGAGCTTGTTTACCTAAATCCGTACCATTCTTTAAATTATAACGAAAAACATCTCCTGTAGAGATATGTGTTAAATTATATTTTTCTTTTAAAAACTCAGCTTGTGTTCCTTTCCCAGCCCCTGGTTTTCCAAATAAAACTATTGCAATCATTATCTACTGTTTATTCTGTTAGTCTAATCTTTATTCTTTAATTTGGTATATCTCTGGTAGATTTCTACCGTGTTTATCGTAATCCATTCCATATCCTACAATAAACCTATTCTCTATCTCAAACGCTACGTAATCTAAAGGGATATCCTTTTTATACGCTTCAGGCTTAAGACATAATGTAAAAATACGTGTTTCTTTTGGACGGTGCTGATCAAATAACTTCTTTAGAGCGACTAAAGTATTACCCGTGTCAACAATATCTTCTAATATCACAATGCGTCTATCGGTAACATCGATGTCTAGGCCTAATAACTGATTCACTTGATTAGTAGATTGTGTTCCAATATAAGAAGCCATCTTGATAAAACTCATCTCACATGCTCCTTTATAGTGCTTTACTAAATCAGAAACAACCATAAACGAACCATTTAAAACCCCTATAAATACAGGAACATCCCCATTCATATCTGCTTCTATCTGTTGTGCTATTTCACTCAATCTAGCATCGATTCGTTCCGCTGATATAAAAGGAACGAATACTTTATCTAATACTTGTATTTCCATTGTGTTGAAATTGTTCGTAATTTGCAAATATACAAAAAGAATACAGCTTTATTCGTTTCTATGCAAAGGAATTACCTCCTAAATTAAAAAAACACGTATCTATAATCAAGTTATTTACTATTCGTTTGATTCCTTTTTTGAAATAAAAAAAACGTAGCGTTTATATAAACGCTACGCCTAAAACAAACTAATTCAATCTAACTCTAAAACCAAAGTTTATAGTTTCATTGTTGAGATTATCTTCACTACTTAAAACGTAATTTTCAATTTATAAAAAGCTGTTTCAACAGCTCGATCCTAACAAATATAAGTTAATTTTTTTAACTAAAAAATATTTATTTAATAAAACATTACAAATACAAAGTAAACAAAAATCAAACAAAATATCAAAAACTAAACTTAATATCAATAATTAATATTAATTATAAAATAAAAACAATAAATACGGTAAAAACAAAGAACCCCTCAACTAATTATCAAAAATCAAACAATCACAATTTTTCATTTATTTTTATCATTCATAATATATTGACAATTACTGTCTTGAAACAAAAGGCTTTTAGACTTCCAATTTAACTTCCCATACAAAACAAACATTCATATATAGCGACTATACTCACAATGCATTGAGTGATACATATCCGATTTAATGAGATCCATCCTTACGCCAAGAGGACATAGCAAGCGGAAATACTATCGCCCCATTCTATGTCATGTTAAAAAAAAACCTCAAAATAAACCACTTAGAGTTAAATCATTTATTACTTAGATTCTAATCTTATTTCTACAATTTTACAATTCATCCTTTATTTCTTTTCTCAAACTAATACAAATAGTAAAACTCACTGTATTCAAGAGCTATTTTCAAAATAAAAAAGCAAACCTTTTGGCGAGTAAATTTTAAACAGCCTCTTTTATATTTTTAATTTATCTTTGCTCAATAACAATACAACTACACAATGAATTACTTTTCTACTGATTTCCGTTTGGGAATATTAGGAGGAGGTCAATTAGGTAAGATGCTCCTATCTGACACTCGCAAATTTGACATCGCAACTAATGTATTAGATCCTAGCAAAGATGCACCAGCACAATATGGTGCGCACCAATTCTTTCAAGGGGATTTAATGGATTTTGAGACTGTTTATCGCTTTGGAAAAACAGTTGACACCTTGACTATCGAGATAGAGAATGTCAATTTAGACGCACTTGATAAGTTAGAGGAGGAAGGGCTAAAAGTATTCCCTTCTCCAAAAACGCTTCGTCTTATCCAAAACAAAGGAAATCAAAAAGACTTTTATACTACTCATAACATCCCAACTGCTCCTTATAAGAGATTCTCTACGATAGAAGAGCTTAAGGTTGCTACTGTAGCAAATGAGCTAACGATGCCATTCGTATGGAAATGTGCACAGTTTGGTTATGATGGTAATGGAGTAAAAGTAGTTCGCACGATTACTGACTTAGACACACTGCCTAATGTAGAGTGTATCGCAGAAGTAATGGTTCCTTTTAAAAACGAATTGGCTGTTATCGTAGCACGTTCTGCTACTGGAGAGATTAAGACTTATCCTGTGGTAGAAATGGAGTTTCACCCTGAGGCGAATCAAGTAGAGTATGTAATATGCCCTGCTCGTATAGATACTGCTGTAGCTGATAAGGCTAGAGCTATCGCACTTCAAGTGTCTGATAAATTTAACCACGTAGGTTTACTGGCTGTGGAGATGTTCCAAACACAAGAAGACGACGTCTTAGTTAATGAGGTCGCTCCACGTCCACATAACTCTGGACATTACTCTATCGAAGCTAGTTATACTTCACAATTCGAACAACACATCCGCGCTATCCTAGGATTGCCATTAGGGAATACAGATAGCAAAGTGGCAGGTATTATGGTGAACTTAGTAGGTGCCGAAGGATATACAGGTCAGGTATTCTACGAGGGGATGAAAAATATCTTAGCGATAGATGGGGTTACTCCTCATATCTATGGCAAGAGAGAAACTCGTCCGTTCCGCAAGATGGGACACGTAACTATCGTGAATAGTGATATGACTAAGGCTAGACAAATAGCACAAACTGTAAAAGAAACTATTAAAGTAATCAGCAAATAAATCTTATGAAAATAGCAGTAGTAATGGGCAGTACATCTGATATGCCTGTAATGCAAGATGCAATCAATATTATTAAAGAATTCGGTGTGGAAGTAGATGTAGATATCGTATCTGCTCACAGAACACCTGAGAAGTTATTTGACTTTTCGGCTAATGCACATTTACGCGGTTATAACGTAATTATCGCTGGAGCTGGTGGTGCAGCGCACTTGCCAGGTATGGTAGCTTCGATGTCTCCACTTCCTGTAATCGGTGTACCTGTTAAGTCTAGCAACTCTATCGATGGGTGGGATAGTGTACTGTCTATCTTACAGATGCCTGGTGGTGTACCTGTAGCTACAGTAGCGCTTAATGGAGCTAAGAACGCAGGACTACTAGCATTACAGATCTTAGGTAGTCAAAACCAAGATATTCTAAACAAGATGATTGAATATAAAAACGGATTAAAAGAAGCTGTTCTTAAAGCAGCAGAAAGTATAAAATAATTAAGAATTATATTACATACAAAAGAAGGGAATAAGTGATAAATCGATTTATAAAGATTATCAACTATTCCCTTTTTTATATCTATTTACTTGATTATAACAAAACCTGAATCAACTCCTCCTTCACTCCATATCATTTTATCATTAAAATAAATTTCATATTTCATTTTACTATTCCCCCTCTGTCTATACTTCATTTCCAGCTTATCTAAGTCACCATTTGGCAATAACAAGTATACTATACTCATATTAGGAGCAACATACGATCCAACATTTACTCCTATATAATATTCAACCTTACCATTAATAGATGCAGACTTAATTACGTTAATTCCTTTTCAAGAACAACAGATGTTTTTACACCTTTTTCATCTGCACCATATAACATTATTTCCTTATGAGCGAATGAGCCTTTAAAAGAAGGATCTAGCAAATTATTACCATTTACATCCTTAAGCATAATAGTATAATAAGTATCAATCACCATTGGCTTTGATTCATCATTACTACTACAAGCCATTACAAATAACAAACTGATAAAAAAAGCTACATGTTTCATATTAATACACTTAAAATTAGAATGATAAAATTAATAATAATCAATACGAAAATCATATAATAATCAAACATATCAACTGCTACTAAACAAATAGAAACTTTAAAGCACTTGCTAGAGTATTAAGAACCCTCTTTCTGTATACTCCAAAACCGCTAATTAATCTAGAGAATCTGGTAATAACAGATTAAACTGACTTGCAGTAAGAATATCACATACTATTTGGTTCATCTCTGTTGTATAGTCCATAGCCGCCATACCTAAATAAGGAACAACTTTAAGTACAGAGTTACGACCTTTATACACTAAGCCCTTACACATCTCTTCTATTTCCCTAAGCATCTTTTCAGAAAGAAAACCGTTAAGTAGTACTTCATCACTTGCACTTTTAGCTAAAGCATAAAAAGCAACTCTACGCTCTAAAAACTTCTCTTCATACTGATGAAATATCTCATCTTTAAACTCAAAATATTTATTATATAACTCACCTGTGAAGTACTTCCTAAGTTCATCCATAAAGTGCTCTTGCATTCCCATATGATTCGCTGTTAAAGTAAGTAGAGAAAACTGTTCGAACGGAAATTGATACGTCTGATCATTGATAACGGGATTAGTACTATCTATTTCAAAAGCACGATTAGTACTAACTCTAAAATTGTTCACTTTCACACTATGACTTGCCGTAGCTTTAAGTCCTATAGACCTCCAGTCCTCAACAATAGTCACCTCCTTAGGAAAGAAAAAGAAAGTCTTAAAATAAGGTGATCCGTCTGCTTTATATAGTAATTTGCCTTTATCTTCTATATGACAATTAAGTGTTAGTACAGTACAATGTGGTAATCCAACGATATAATCCCATATTCCATTAACAACATAGCCATCTTTAGATACAGTAGCTATACCATCTATTTGACCACTACCCCCAAAACACACTTTACTGTCTTGAAAAATCATCTTAGCCATAAAGCTCTCTAGGTAGCCTACGAACATATTAGCACCCGCTCCCATCGTTACCGTCCATCCAAGACTTCCGTCTATCCTAGCCAGCTGCTCTTCTACCTGTAAAGCTTCTATTAAATGAAGTCCTAATCCTCCAAATTCTTTAGGCACAAACATATTAAACAACTTATTACTAAAAATTACTTTCAATTGTTTCTCTGTAAGTGTACCGACTTTCTTTGCTTCCTTAACTTCATTTCTTAGGATATCTAAATCCTCTGATACAATCTCTAACATACTATTGATTGATTAATTATCTATTAAAACAAACATATTAATTTAACTACCTTAAGGTACCATTAATATGTGATTATTCTCATATAGTGCAAAAAACATTCCATAACTGTATTAAATTACTTTAAAGTTTAAAATAGGCATATATCATACTAAAACAAGGGGTTGTCTTAATTTAGACCATAGGTAAATGCTATAAACTAAATTTTAAACTATCCCTAACACTGAATTCTTTTAAAAAATCTTACTTTTATAGTATTAAATAAATAGAGAAATTAAAACTTATGTCGACATTAAATAATCCATTTAACACAGTACACGGCACTGCACCATTTACTCAAATTAAAACGGAAGACTATATACCTGCTTTTCAAAAAGCAATACAAGATACAAAGAACGAAATAGACGCTATTACTTCTAATAGCGCTACTCCTACCTTTGAGAATACACTAGAAGCGCTAGCTTACTCAGGGATGGAATTAGATGTATTATCTAACATCTTCTTTAACCTCAACTCTGCAGAAACAAATGATGAAATGCAAAAAATAGCACAGGAAGTAGCTCCTATGTTATCAGCACTAAGCAATGATATCTCACTTAATGAAAAGTTGTTTAAACGCGTAAAAGCAGTTCACGAACAAAAAGACAGCTTGAGCTTAAATACTGAACAAGAAACTCTGTTGACAAAGAACTATAAAAGTTTTGTACGCAATGGTGCGTTGTTATCAGAGGACAAGAAAGAACGTTTAAGAGCTATAGACTCGGAATTATCGACTACTGCTCTTAAGTTTGGAGAGAACGTATTAGCAGAAACACATAAATACCAACTACACATCACTGCTGAACAGGACTTGGCAGGATTACCAGAAGGTGCTATAGAAGAAGCGAAAGCACTAGCTGATCAAGAAGGAAAAGAAGGTTGGGTATTCACATTAGACTATCCAAGTTATATTCCATTTATGACGTATGCTGATAATCGTGAATTGCGCAAGGAAATGGCGATTGCTTCAGGTAAAAAAGCCTTTCAAGACAATGAACACAACAACGAGGGAAATGTATTAAACATCGTTAACCTACGTCACGAAAGAGCTAATCTATTAGGTTATGCTACACACGCACACTTCGTATTAGAAGAGCGTATGGCACAAAGTCCTGATAAGGTAAATGCGTTCTTAAATGAGTTATTAGCAAAAGCGAAGCCTGCTGCTGATAAAGAGTTTGTGGAATTAACTGCATTTGCAAAGAAGTTAGACAACATAGACCGCTTAGAGAAATGGGATGGTTCTTACTACTCAGAGAAGTTAAAACAAGAGCGCTTTAGCTTAGACGATGAGTTATTAAAACCTTACTTCCAATTAGAAAATGTACTAGATGGTGCTTATCAAGTAGCAAATAAGTTATATGGATTAGTATTCACAGAAGTACACAATATAGAGAAATACCATGCTGACGTACGTACTTTTGAAGTTATGAATGAGCAAGGAGAGTTTATCTCTATCTTCTATACTGACTTCTTCCCACGCAAAGGAAAGAGAAATGGAGCTTGGATGACTTCATTCAAGAATCAATATATTAAAGATGGAATTAATGAAAGACCACATATCTCTAATGTGTGTAACTTCACTAAACCAACGGCTACTAAGCCTTCGTTACTTACGTTTAATGAGGTGACGACTTTATTCCACGAGTTCGGACATGCATTACATGGAATGTTAGCTAACACTACTTACCCATCACTATCAGGTACTAATGTATTCTGGGACTTCGTAGAATTACCAAGTCAAGTAATGGAAAACTGGTGTTATGAGAAAGAGGCTTTAGAGCTATTCGCTAAACACTACCAAACAGGAGAGACTATCCCTATGGAATTAGTTGAAAAAATTAAAGAGAGCGCAAGCTTCTTAGAGGGAATGGCTACAATGCGTCAATTGAGTTTCGGATTATTAGATATGGCTTGGCACGGACAAGATCCTACAGCTATCAAAAGCTTAAAAGAGTTCGAATCAACACAGTTTGCTTCAACTCAACAATATCCTGATGTAGCAGAAAACGCAATGAGTACTTCATTCTCTCATATCTTCCAAGGTGGATATTCATCTGGATATTATAGCTATAAATGGGCAGAGGTATTAGATGCTGACGCATTCGCTTACTTTAAAGCTAATGGTATCTTTAATAAAGAGATCGCTACTAAGTTTATGAACAATGTATTGTCTCAAGGAGGTACAAATCACCCAATGACATTATACAAAAAGTTCAGAGGACAAGAACCTACACCTGACGCTTTACTGAAAAGAGCAGGGTTACTATAGGTTAACGGTGGACGGTTTACAGTTAACAGCTGTAGACCGTTAGCTGTTAGCTAAATTATTTTATCTATGAGCATACCTCCTTTAATGACTGACAAGGCAAAGAGCATCACACTTAAAAAGGGAGATTACCTCTTTCAAGCAGGTGATGTAAATAAGTTATTATACTATGTCGTAAGTGGATGTCTACAACTCTATATCTTAGATCAAAGTGAGGAACGCATTATCCGTTTTGGATATAAAGGAAGTTATATCTGTGCTTTAGATAGTTTGATAACTCACCAATCTACCGTGTATTACCTCCAAGCCATTAGACAGACCGAAGTTATGGTTCCTTCACTTGAAGAAACAACAGCATTACTAAATGATATGGAAGGACTAAAGAAGCTTGTAATACAGTTTCAAGAAAGAGAAATAGACTTGTTGACAGATTCACCAATTGATAGATACAGAAGGGTTCTACATCGTTCTCCTACATTATTTCAAGAAGTACCACAGAAATACATCGCTCGCTACTTACGAATGACACCTGAGACGTTCTCCCGATTGAAAAAGCTTGATTTGAATCAAGATTTGCAATAAAGTATTATTGCATCTTTGCTATAAATATGATAAGCTATGACAAACCAACAAGTATTAGATGATTTACGTTTACTTACGGAGAAACATATAGAGCAATTACAACGAATAAAAGAACTTCCTATAGCACAATTAGAATATACTCCTACTTTAGAGCAATGGAATATTCTACAATGTGCAGCACATCTCAACCATTACTTCGATTTCTACTTGCCTCAGTTTACTGTTGCAACTAAGCTACATATAAGCACTTCTAATCAAGAGTTCAACCCTGGTATTGTTGGTAATTACTTTGCTAATGTACTACAGTATAAAGAAAACCAAAAGAAGATTAAAAGCCCAAAACATACTAATCCTATTAATAACAACAACTTATCCATCGTTGTTCTCTCTGAGATGGAGAACAATCTAATTACCCTAAAAGAGATTATAAGTATAATACCAATAGAAGTATTAAATAAAAAGGGAATTACTACAATGTTTTCTACTTGGTTTAAACTAAAAATAGCTGATGGTCTACGCATAGTGGTTTATCACAATGATAGACATTTTCATCAAATAAACAAGTTACTATAAGTTAACAGTGACGGTTTGCAGTTAACAACTGTAGACCGTTAGCTACAGCCTCAACCATTAACTAAATAAGGGGCTGTCTCATAAAGACAGCTTCTTTTTTTAGTCATATTTAGTATATTTACACTCTTATTATTTGTTTATTTAGTTGATTATCAGTATTTTTAAGTTGATAAATCAATGTGTTTATGGCAAAACAATCCCCTAGATTTAAATACTACGCTCAGAATCAAATGAGCTTAATTCCTCATTCCTTAGATGATTTTATCCCTAAGTTACATCCTGTACGTATTATTAATACAGTAATAGATAAGTTAGACTTAGAAAGCTTATATGATAGCTACTCTAAATGTGGTGGTATCAGTTATCATCCAAAGATGTTACTAAAGGTTCTAATTTATGGTTACCTAAACAATGTGTACAGTAGTCGCAAGCTTGAGCAAGCCTGTTTAGAGAATGTTCATTATATGTGGTTAAGTGGTATGTCCTACCCAGACCACAATACAATTAATCGTTTTCGCTCTTCAAAACTTAAGGATTATATAGAGCAAATCTTTACTCAGATTGTTGAGTTATTCATAGCGGAAGGTTTTATTAGTATTGAAGAGGCTTATATTGATGGAACTAAAATCGAGGCCAATGCTAATAAATTCACCTTTGTTTGGAAGAAAGCTATTTCAAATTATAAAGAAAAGATGGTTCAGCAGATTCTAGAAATATGGGGTTATGCAGACTCTATTGCCAGACAAGAAAGTGAACTTCCACCACCCCCAGACTTTAAGAAAATAGATGCAGAGACTATAAATCAAGCCATTGACACATTAAATGCAGCGTTAAAAGACAATCCAGATGTTGACCAGAAAGTAAAGAACAAACTTAAGTATATCAGCAAAGAGTACCCTACAAAAATTCAAGAGTACCAAGAGCATGAAGCTATACTAGAAGATCGCAATTCTTATTCTAAAACAGATAAGGATGCTACTTTTATGCGTATGAAGGAAGATCATATGAATAGTGGTTTTCTAAAAGCAGGCTACAATGTTCAAATATCAACCAACAATCAATATATCCTTGCCTATAGTATACATTCAAACCCAACTGATACAACTACATTAATACCTCACTTAGAAAAATTCAAAGAGAATTATGGCGAATATCCAAAGTCTGTTATAGCAGACGCAGGGTATGGTAGTCAAGAAAATTACACCTATTTAGAGGATCAACAAATTAAAGCTTTTGTGAAGTATAATACTTTTGAGCAAGAGCAAGAACAAGTAGAAAAAAAAACCAGGAAGAATGCTAAGCAAAGTACAAAGCCTTTTGCAACAGATAAATTATTTTACCAACACAAAGGTGATTATTTTGTATGTCCTATGGGACAAGAAATGCACTATATTGGAGATACAACAAAAGCTACAACTACAGGCTTTATCCAAACATTAAGGCAATATCAAGCTAAAAATTGTCAAGGTTGTCCTTTAAATGGTGTATGCCATAAAGCAAAAGGCAATCGGACTATAGAAATAAACTTTGAATTACAACGACACCGAAAAAAAGCAAGTAAATTACTCACTACAAAAGAAGGTGTTGACAAGCGTACACAAAGGTGTCACGATGTAGAAACAGTTTTCGGAAACATTAAACAGAACCATGGGTTCCGCCGATTTATGCTTCGTGGTAAGGAAAAAGTCGCAATAGAATGGGGATTATTGGCAATTGCACAAAATATTAGAAAGAGAGCTGCCTAAAAAGGCTCTTTTAGTTCCTTTTTTCTTTAATATCCTTTTTCAATCCTCTGAGGTTTGCATATTTTAAGAAAATCCTCTAAAAACAATATCTAAAATATCAGAACAAAGAGAGCTGTCTCTTTTTGCAATGAGACAGCCCCTATTTGTTTTATAAGATTATCCATATTGTGGTTATTACGTGCTAAACGCAATCTATTGCCGTCTCTACTAACCGTCAACCATTAACTAACAACTGTAAACCTTTACAGAAAACACTCTTCACTATATGTATAAGCATCTAATGTAACAGGTATTTTATTAGCTTCTTTCAGATCGTGCTGTGCTTCATTATAACGCTCAGCATCAGAAGTAGCCTTAGGATCTTTTATACTACCTAATATTATATTGATACGGTCAAACTCACGTTGTTGATCTGCTTTCAAATAACCTTCAGCTACTACGCAGACTTCTTTAAATGTTTTGTCTCCTACTTGCTTTAAGAATGCGGCATCAGTTTTGTCATGGTCTATTCCATCATCTTCTGCGTAGATCACATTCAGATTTCCAATAATCTGAACTGCCTTTTGAAGGCGTAACTGATCTGCTTCACCTAGAGACAACATCATCTTGTTCTCTGACTCTAGATAGATATCCATATTGTCACCAGATAACTTTAATTCTGTTACTTGTGGTTGTTCTTGTGGAGTTACTACCTGAGTCTCTTCTACCACTGTTGTTTCCGCTTCTTTATCCTTACAACCAACTGCAAAAAGAGATAGTGCTAATACTATTATACTAAGTTTTTTCATACCTGTCTATTAAAGCACAAATGTAAAACCATACTTACTAAATATGCAATAGCTATAAACAGCTATTTTACATACAAAAAGAAAAGGAGAGGTAATCAACTCCTCTCCCTTAACCAAAACAAAACCACTATAAAAATATAGCCTCACTACTTATTATGACATTCTAATTATATTAAGTCCCCGAATTTCCCAGAATTAAAATCATCCACTGCTTGTACTAATTCATCTGATGTATTCATTACAAAAGGACCATAGTGTGCAATTGGTTCATTTAACGGTTCTCCAGAAATCACAAGTACTACAGCATCTTTAGTTACCTCAACAGAGAACTCTTCTCCTTCTCTTTCCATAAGTGCTACGTGATCTGTTAAGACCACTTCTCCATTTACTTTTACTTCCCCTTCTAACACTAATAATAAAGTAGTATATCCACTAGGGAAAGCAAAGTTAGTACTTGCACCTGCTTTTGCTTTTAAGTTGTACATATGGATAGGTGAGAATGTAGTCGCTGTACCTTTAGTGCCATTATACTCTCCTGCTATTACTTCCACTACTCCCATATTATTTTCTAAAGGATACTTGGCTACGCTTTTATTCTCAATCGCTTGATATTTAGCAGGTCTTTTCTTATCTTCTCTCTTAAGATTAACCCAAAGCTGTACCATCTGAAACTCTCCACCTGTTTTACTCCATTCAGTTTCGTGAAACTCTTTGTGTAATACTCCAGAGGCAGCAGTCATCCACTGTACATCACCCTCACCGATAATTCCTCCACCTCCACTACTGTCTCCGTGCTCTACACGTCCTTTATAAGCGATAGTCACTGTCTCAAATCCCTTATGTGGGTGTACACCTACTCCTCTAGGTATTTCTGATGGACCGAATGTATATTTTGAATTGTAATCAAACATAATGAACGGATCCATTTGTTGCATATTCATATTTGGCATACTTGGTATAAAGTTATGCACTCTAAAACCATCCCCTACAAAGTGTGCAGGCTGTGGTGCTACGATCTGTTTAATATTTCTTGTTTTCATATCTCTTTGTTTTTGTATTACAAATTTACAACCTCATCAAGCCTTAAACACTTAATCTACAACAAGAAGAACACTATGCTATATCTGTATAGAGTAGATACAAAAAAAGAGGCTTGCCTAAGCAAACCTCTTCCTATAAACTCTGTTACATATTAATTCTTAATCTCTACTCTAGCACCCTCGCTATGAGCACTCATCTCAGGAGCGTACATATTCTGCATAGTAGTAATACCATTAGAGAAGTCACCTCCTACATTCGCTCTTAATTCATATTCGAATACATAGTTTCCTTTTCTCAGTCTATTAATAAAGAAGTTCGTTGAAGCATCTCTTGTTTCTTCATAATAACCAAACTCTCCTTTCCATCTATATCCTGACAATACATTCGTTGGTTCAAATCCACTAGCGCGCATATCTTTTAAGTGGATATAATCCATATCTCTATCTACGCTAATCTCTAGTCGTACTGTTACTAAATCCCCTACTTTAATCGGAGTGTCTTTCGCAATCTCACGAAGAGTTTGCCCCTTATCTGTATTTACCTTTATATAAAGCTTCTTAGCCATTTTGATACTTGTGTTAGCAGAATTAACTGCATCTATATCTTCAAAATACTGCCAATACATCGCTCCATAAGCAACACCCGGAGATGTCTTCGTTATTTCAACAATACCTTTCTTAGCTGTCATTTCTGCTTTAGACCAAGTCTGCTTAATATAACCACTACCTAACTGAGCATCTTTAGTCAAGTCAACAGGATAACCGCCTACTTTTACTTCTAGTCCTTTCTCAGCATCAATCCAAGACTTCCCTGTATACATTAAAGCATACACAGCCTTAGTAGTCGCTTTCGTAGAAGACCAGCCAGTAGTTTGTTTATTCTTAAGCAACCAAACTTTCATTTGCTCAATATCATTAGCATACTTGTCTTTATCGACTTCATTAGCAGCTTCTATAATTGCCACTTGCGTTTCTATAGGCGCTTGATACCATAACCATCCTGGCACATTATGCTTCCAATACATTCCCTTCTCATCAGATGATACGGCTGTCTCCATAATATTCTTGATAATAGTATCTGCAGTCTTAACCAATCCTAATCTCTTCGCTACTACAGCACGCATAGCGTCTTTATACAAGTTTCCTGACGGCTTCGCACTCTCTATTCCCTTGCGAATAGAAGCTACCATCGGAGCGTACTTCTCATTGATACCATACTCTCCAATAAAGAAACTACGTGCATACAGATAATGCGTATTAATACTCGTCACCTCATTAGGGTTGACCTTCTTATCTCTGTTTAGATAATCAGCGTATTGAGTAGCATCTATGTACTTAATCGCATCTGATAAAAGTGTTTTATAACCTAGTTCATTAATCCAATCCTCTTCTAACACACCTATTTTCTTCAAGTTTCCAAAACCTTCTACGATAGTCTGTGTAATATATAAATCAGACTTTCCTCCTTTAAACCAAGTGAATCCTCCATCACTATTCTGCTGTTCTGCTAACTTCTCTAATGCTGTCTGTAAATCCATACGCATTTTATTCAAGTCAAACAGGATAGTGATACGCTTCATTTGTTCTTCTTCACTTACAGTCTCTCTCACCCACGGTGTCTCCGCTAATAAGATACTCTTCAATTCTTGGTTTTGCTCAAGCTTAGAGGTTACTTGTCCTTTGGCATTCCATTGATCAAAAACAGTCTTAATCTTAGGATTGTCATTCATTATTTTTGTAGCCACTGCATTAGCAAATACTTTGCTAAACAACTGCTCTGAACAATCATAAGGATACTCTTGCAAATAAGGAATAGCAAATACAGCATTCCATATCGGATTAGCTGTTAACTCTAGCGTCAACTTGTGATTCTGTAGTGTATTGCTAATTTCCTTTTCGTATGCTTTAAACGAGAATAGCTTATTCTGTCCCTCTTTCACATAGATAGGCATTGTCTCAGTCACGAGTATTCTATTAGATAGTACAGGTAATGCAGACTCTTCTCCATCACTGAAGTTATCAGATACTGCCACTACTCTACACGTCACGACATCGACACCATTAGGCACTTCTATATCCCAATTAACTGCAGTTGACTCAGATTTATTAGCAGAGAACTCTCCTGACTTCTCTAAGATCAACTCATTTGTATAAGCGTTAAACAACTGTAATGTTGCTTTCCCTTTACGTGTAGTATCAGATAGGTTTATCACCTTAGTCGATAAAGTCAACTTATCTCCTTGACGTAAGAAACGAGGCAAGTTAGGTACTACCATTAATTCCTTCTGTGTTACTACAGTTTGCTCTGCATACGCCTGACGTAAGTTCTTCGTATGACCAACAGCCATAAACTTCCACTTAGTCAATGCCTCAGGCATCGTGAACTCAAACTTCACATCACCGTTCTCGTCAGTCTTTAACGTAGGATAGAAGAACGCTGTCTCTTGTAAGTTCTTACGAACTGTTGGAGTCGGTGTGGTTTCTTTGTTATCACTTGCTCCACCTACTGCTTTAGTCTCTGTTACAGCGTTTTCTTCCAAAACACTTACTCCTGCTGCTTGACCTTGTAGAGCACTAGGCGCACCTGTCATAGCTACTTTGGATACAGATTTCTCAGAATCATAACTAAGATCCTTTTTAAGACTTACAGACATTACTCTTTGACGTCCATATCCATTATTAAATATACTAAGTCCAAACGTATTTAAAATAACAGGTCTATCTACTGTCAGCGTAATCTGATCTATCCTTTCACTCATTAACGAACTAAAGTATCCTGTACTGCGCAGTGTACCGAAGTTATATTTATTAAATGAAGGTGAGTTATAATAATACTTTGGTTCTTTTAACCCAACATTCAAGTTGTGATAAACGAACTCATCTAATGAAGCATCATACATAGTTGCTAATAACTCCGCTACTACTTGCTCTTTCTCTTCCCCCTTCACTTTTAGAGACCACTTCTCTTTCGCTCCCGGCTCTACCTTATCTCTAAACGATTCTATTACTATCTGTAGTTTATCTGCATCTTCTTTTAAAGCTATTTCAGCAGCATCTTGTACCGCCATATTATGCTTTAAAGCTAGTGCATATACATTTACCTTTTTATACTCTAGTTTGATAGGAATATCTACTTTCGTTCCTTTCTTACTGATCTTCATTACTTTTTGAGAAACAGTCTTTCCATTAGCCATTACCTCAACGAAAGCATACGTATTATCCTCAGCACTTCGTACTTCTACCGTAGCTTTATCCCCTACCTTATACGTTTTTTGTTCTGATTTAAGTTCTACTAATGCCTTTGGTGCTTCTTTAAGCTCTTCATTTCTTAAGATAAAAGTCTTCTCTATCTCATTCTTTATACCATTCTCTAGTACATACCCTTTTACGATATAGTTACCGGAAGTCAATTGTTTTGCTCCGTTATATACGATACTATTTCCTTTAGCAGTATCAAATGAAGTATTAAACACAGATACTCCTTCTTTCCACTTAGAACTATCTTTCTCTTCACCATATACTAGATTAGGGAATAAGGCTACGAACTCATCATAGTTATACAACTGATAATCTCCTGTAACCAATCCGAACTCATCAGTAATACGATTAGGATTAGGAGCTAATAACGGATAGATAGTTAACTCCCCTTGAGAAGCATAATCTATACCGTTTAAGTTTCTTGTACTAATAGTAAAATTACTTAAATCTTTAGCAGTCGTTATCACAGGCAAGTTGACACTTAGCTCTATATTCTTCTCTCCTACTACTACACTATGATTCTGACTATGTGTCTCCCCATTCTGATCAGTCACATCCGCATATACAGTATAAGTGAATGTACGAGGCAATGTAGAAGTCGCTTCTCCTTTAGGCAATGCTTTAAAGCTCACAGTGAACTTACCTAAAGCATCTGTCACAGTCTCACCCTGTATCATCGTTTCCCCCTTATCGTATCTATAAGGAAATGAAGTACCACATATCCATCGAGGCCATATCTCTTGGCGTACTACACGGTACACTACTTTCGCTTTATCTATATTCGTTCCTAAGAAAGCCTTTGCGCTACCTGTAACAGCTACTTCTTCGTTTAGCTTATAAATACCTTTAAGCTCATCAAAGGCTACCTCAAACTTCGGACGTTTATATTCTTCCATTCTTACACTACTCCATCCTATCGACTCTTCGTTTAGCTTCACTTCTAGACCATAGTATCCCAACTTTCCTGATGAAGGTAATATAAACTGCCCATTAACAGAACCAAACTCATTCGTCGTCAGCTCCTGTTTAGATACCTCAGTGCCGTTTGCATCAGTTAGTAGTATTGTTACTTTTGATTTACCTACTACTTGTTCTGTAGTCAGTGTTTTCTTACCTACGATAGACTTAAAGTACATCACTTGAGCAGGTCTGTATATTGCTCTATCAGTAAGGATAGTTGCTTTATACGAAACATCGGCTTCCTCTGTTTCGTTATCTCCATAATAACTAGATGCATAAGGAGAGTAGTATACTCCTTCTCCTTTTACATTCATATATAGATAATGTCCTAACTTAGATATATCTATGCTAGCTTGACCATTAGCATCCGTAGTGATGACAGTTTCCCAATAATTATTATTGTCACGTCTCTCGTCTTCATTTGCTATGTGAATCTTGGTATTGCTAAGAGGCTTACCTGATTTGCGGTTATATGCTCTTAGTTTACCATTGTTTACCTCTATAATATTAGGCGTTACATTGATATGACTGATCTGTACATCCGTTTTATCTGCTTCTACCTTATTAAAAGGCACACTAGATATTAACACATAATATCTACCCGTCTTTAAAGGCTTAAGAGCTGCTATCGTTCTGTGCATCTCATAGTCTTTAAACGCACTCAAGTTTAGCTCATACGTATCTACAGCAGGATAATCCTTTAGTAGCTTCAGATAGCGTTCTTCTCCTGAATAGAAGTGCTCATCTGTGCTCTTAAGATTACTTGTGTTCTTTAAAATCTTCACATATACTTTATCCGTATTCTGATGCCCTATACTTAAAGGAATAGCCTGCTCATCTAACACATAAGCATTAAGCGTATAGTTTAATCGCTTAGCTTCAGCATACTGTTTCATTGTTAACAAGTCCTCTGCTGTATCTGTATTAGGGAATAGCTTTACAGCTTTATCTACTAAAGCGATTAACTCAACTCCTCTAAGATGATTAGCATATCCCTCATACACTAAGGGTTCTTTAGGAAACTCTTCTAATAAAGAAGCATATGTTTTCTTGATTACAGCTTCATCACCCTTTGACTCTGCGAGATACATCTGTACATAAACATACATAGAAGTATTCGCTCTAGCCTTTAAGTCCTTTAATAACTCCGTCTCTAGCTGTTCTTTCTTATTCTTAACCAATACACTTTCTTCGTCTGATAAGTCAAACGAGTTATACTGTAAATTCTCTATGAAGTTTAATCTTAGTGCATCATATACAGTAAACTTAGTCCAATCTATCCCTAAGTTCTGATTCGAAAGGTAAAACACATCAGCCCAACTACCGATAAGCGCCTGCTGATCTTTTGCTGCTAGAGTTAATCCTCTGTTATACAGTTTATCTATTTCGCGTTTAAAATCTGCTTCTGTCCAGTACTCAATAGAAGAAGAGGTTCCTCCTTCTATAGCAGTTCTATTTCTCAGTTTATATCTATTGGCATCGAAGTACAACTTATATATTTCAGCTACATAAGTATCTAATATAGCTCTTGTAGAACCTGTCGCAGTATTACTTTCTTTTTTAAACTGATCTATAATACTATTAATATCATACTTCTCGTCTTCTTGAATAATGATATTAACCTTTGCTTCATAGAACATCGCCTTCATCATACTCGGATAATCTTTATTCTTCTTAGATAAAGACAATACTTCCCTAATATTAGGTAACATACTTTTTACCTCAGCATTCACTTCTTGCTTCTGAATAATATCCCATAACGCTTGTATGCGATTATCAGGCTTCTGACCAAACCCTATAAGTGGAGCAAGTATCATAAGATATAAGCTAGTTTTTTTCATATATATATATAGCACCTTTTTTTTGCTGTTTCTAAATTACTTAAAAGAATTTTAAAAGTCTCTATTATCTCAATAAATTAACTTCACTATTACCATACTTTACTAATTAACTTAGATTTTATATCTAGATTTATCTTAACACAACAGCATATTTTATTTCACAAATAACATATTTACTTCCAATAAATACAACTTTCAATTATTCTATAAACAGTACGATAACTCAAGCTTTATAAGAGGATAACATTTAAAAAACATATTCACTGTTTCTTTGACTCAATAAAAAAAAACAAATATGAAACGAATTATTTTTAGTCTATTACTTTGTGCTTCATTAGTATCTTGCTCTAATGACGATAATAAAGATGATAAAAAAGAAAACAAAAAATACCAAACAGAGAATGTGGTATTATTGGTAATTGACGGACCTAGGATGTCTGAAACATGGGAAGATAAAACGAAGAAGAATATCCCTAACCGGGTATCATTGCTAAAAGAAGGAGTATTTATTAACAACTTTCAAAACAACGGATTGACAAATACCAATGCTGGTCATACAGCTTTAATTACAGGAGTCTATGACAGTATACAGAATAATGGGAAAGAACTTCCTTCAAATCCTTCTGTATTACAACAATGGCTTAAACACTCTAAAAAAGACAATAGCAAAGCTTGGGTTATCGTATCGAAAGACAAACTAGAAGTGCTAAACAATACGAAAAACAAAGAATGGAATGGCAAGTTTATGCCTAAAGCAGATGCTGGTATATCAGGTAACCCATCTGGATATAGAGAGGATGCTGTGACCATCGCTAATTTTAAAAAGGTAATTACATCTGACAAACCTAACGTGGTTGTAATTAACTTAAAAGATGTAGATAGCTATGGTCATGCTAACAAATGGAATGAATATATCCAAGCAATCAAAACTACTGATCAAAGTATTAAAGAGATTTGGGACTTTTTACAAACTCAACCTAACTACAAAGGCAAAACAACACTAATGGTTTCTAATGATCATGGACGTCACTTAGATGGAGTGAAAAATGGTTTTATAAACCACGGCGATAGCTGTAGAGGTTGTCGCCATATAGAGTTTTTCGCTATGGGACCAGACTTTAAGAAAAATGCTACCATTACAACAGGAAGTTATGAACAGATAGATGTTGCAAATACAATGGCTGAGTTATTAGGTGTAAAATTAGAATACAGCAAGGGAAAAGTAATAAAAGATATTTTTAAATAAATAATCTTTCACAGATAATAAAAGGAGCCAAGCGGCTCCTTTCTTATTTACTTTCTCTCCATCTAACAGGTAAATTAGGAATAGGATTATTCATAAAACCTGGTATTCCTTTATTAGGAAATGCAGGATTCAAATTGACAGGTATAGCATAGACCTTATAGCTTTTGATATAATCTTTACTCACTATAACTCCCTCCTTCTTAATAGAGATTTCTTTCGTCTCTCCTAAACTTAGCGAGAATCTTTCTGTCTTTAGTTTTTCATTCATAGTAGTTATCGCCTCTACATATCCTTCCATAGGAGTCTTTACCTTAGACTTCACAGTAAAGTAGAAATTCGTGTACTCTTTCTCACTTCTGTTTTCTACGGACGTACCTGTGTATTGAACATTTATATCTCTATCATTAGCAGGCATATCCTCTTTAGAACAACTAGCTAATAACACAGTAATCAACATCACCACAACCAAACTCATATTTTTCATATTTCTATTATTTTAAGTACGCAATGTAAAATAACAGAATAAAAGTATATGTTATAAAAACATTATTTAACTAAAAATAAAAACATAAAACAATAAAATTAAGATTATAATAAATACTACATTTAATTTAACCCCAAATAACAAACATAAATACCAGAAACTAGTACACAAGAATCTATTACAAAAAAGGATGCTCTCTCGAACATCCTTCTACTATATTAATTACTTGTACGTTTAGGTCCTTTTGACTCAGGCCACTCTTGACGTTCACCCTTATTGTTTAGAGGAAGTACTATCTTCTCTCTAGATACTAACTCTGCTTCTTCACTAGCTTTATAAGCCATAATAGCGATTAAGATAGCGTTATTCTGTACATCGTCATACACGATCTTATCTGCTGTATCTCGGTTAGTATGCCAAGTGTAGTTACCATACCCCCAACTCAAAGAACTCATCATAAATCCAGGGATATCTTTACTCACGAATGATACGTGGTCAGAACCTCCCCCTGATGGAGAACCAGGAAAGCTAGTCTTAATCTCTTTCTTATATTTTTCAGGCACCGCATATAACCAATCTGTAATATACTGGTAAGAGTTTAAGAATCCTTGGCCTGAGATATTAGCCACACGACCTGTTCCATTATCTTGGTTAAACACTACTTGTATTTTATTGTGTAGTTCTGGATGATCAGCTACGAACGCACGAGACCCATTAAGTCCTTGCTCCTCACTTCCCCAATTACCGATAAGTATCGTACGCTTAGGATTAGGCAATACTATCTTTAAGATACGAGCAGCTTCCATCATTGTGATAATACCTGTACCGTTATCAGTAGCTCCTGTACCACCATCCCAACTATCTAAGTGAGCTGATAAGATAACATACTCATCTGCCTTAGCTCCTCCTTTTAATTCTGCTACTGTATTATACGTCTTAGCAGTACCTAGATCTTTAGACTGAGCATTAACTGTAATTCTTGGTGCTTTCCCATTCTCCGCTAATCTATATAGCATACCATAATCTTCCACAGCAATATCAATAGTCGGTACCTTCTTAGTCTCAGCACCGAAGATTCTATTAGATCCCATGATACCAGTCCAGTATGACATCACTACACCTGCAGCACCTGCATCTTCTAATACTTTTGGCAACTCTTTAGCTGTATACCCAGTATTCTTAATACGAGTAGCCCAAGCTTTTTCAGCTACAGCTTTCTCTTCTGTCATTTTCGTATATGATTCTTCTGTTGCAAACGTTTTCCATTGGTAGTCTGGACGACCTGTAGGCTGATGCATAGAGATTAATACATACTTCCCTTTTACAGATGGCAACCAAGCTTCAAAGTCAGCCTTAGTCTTTGCATCTGTCAGTACTACTACTTCGCCATCTACTCCACCTTTCTTAGAAGCTGGACTCCAAGCTAGCTGCATTCCTTCCATTGATTTAATACGAGGAGAAGTCATTGTGATTTGTGTAGTACCGCGTTCCCAAGCTTTCCAAGTTCCATACTCTTCATTGCGTGCTTCAAATCCCATAGATTGGTACTGATTCTTTACCCAGTTATGCGCTTGCATCATCTGTGGTGTACCTACTAAGCGAGGCCCTATCACATCCATTAGTTCGAATGCATAGTTTCTCAACTGTGAGTTAGTCGTTCCTTCTTTTACTATAGCATCTACTATAGGGTCTTGTTTTTGTGCGATAGCTAATGAGCTAGAGAATATTGCTACTCCCAATACCCCTTGTGCTATCGACTTCGTAATCGTAGTGGTTAATTTCATTATTGTTTGGTGTTTTGTTTAGCTGAGCAAATTACACATTTAACTCAAATAACCAAACCTTATAATTCACATTCTACCTTAAGATACTAGATTATACAAATGATTTCACAATAATCACCACTCAAAAGAATCTATTATACAAAACTCACTTCTTTTTATTATAACAATCACAATCAATAATACTCATAACTAATCACCTTCTCCTGAAACAACACTCCTTCATTTGTATAAATAACTTGTTGTGTAACATTGCCAAAACTATCAAAGGCATTATTCTCTACCACATATTTCTCTTCTTCCTTTAGTATAGCGTCCTTCTGAACTAATCCGTTCTGATAACTATTTCCTTCATAGGTCATTGTACTCAAAACGTTTAACTGTTCTTGATTATCCGCCTTAAGTTTACTGATTATTTGTATCGATAATAGCAATCTTTCCTTATTACTCTTTCCTTTTAAAGTAGTGATGACATCAGGAGTAGTGATATAGGTAGTTGTCTGTGTATACTCATTAAGAGTAGACCACTTTTGTTTGCCTTCACTTAATTGTTTACCCTCATAGTCATAACTAGTTACTTTGCGCACCATATTAATATAGGGCTCATACTTAACGATACCATTCGTGCTAAACTCTAATACTTCAGGGTCTAGTTCGTTATCTAATGATTCTAGTGATGTTTTATATCCATCTATCCCATAAGTACTCACCTGCTGAGTCACTACAGCTGTATTTGGCATACGAGTAACCTCGGTTAATTTCTTCACTTCACCTCTTAATCCCTCAAGTTGCAAATCTGTAGGAGGAGTATTGTTCACCTCTGCCTTACATCCTTGCAGCCCTAATAGTAACACTAAAAATAATATCTTTCTCATCTCTATTCTAAACATTCTTTATTCATAATACTCATATGTATACTCTACTTCATAATTAGCATCTATGTCCTCACTAGATATTTTTTGCCTTACTATATTAGCATACTTATCAAATGTCAAATTAGTTACTTTAATCTTACCATAAGACTCAGTCATAAAACTTGATTTCTCCAACACTTTATACCCCTTATCATCATACTCATATATATTTTTAGAGATAATATCCACTTGACTTTTGCCTATATACTCTCTTAATACTACTTTATAGGATTGCCTCCCCTTATCATCTGTCTTTACTACCTCCTTATGCATCTCTCCTTTTTCTTCTTCATTATCTATAGTTGTCATATACTCATCTCTAGTAAGCCATTTAGTCGTTGTCACATCATATAACTTGTGGTCTGCCCCATACGTTTTACTAATTCTAGTACTATCTTGATATGGTGTATATTCCATTCTAGCCAATAAAGAATATTCTCCTGTCTTAATTTCATCTAAGAGTACCTCTTCTGATATCTTATATCCTTGCTCATCATACAGAGTGATTTGCTTACTTGCTGCTCCTAATAAAGCAACAAAACTAGTAGCCACTCTACTCTTCACCTTTCCTTTTACCCCTTCTAATTGTGTATCTGGTACAGGGATAACCACTCCCTGCTCTTTACATCCTGATAGAGAAAGTATCAGAATAAACAACATTATTGTTTTTCCCATATCGAATTTTATGTTAAAGATACACTATTCCTTAATTATCTTATTCTAAAACAATTACGAAAAACGTTATCATCTTGACTTTTCTCTACCAAATCCCTTGTCAAAACAAACAGTCCTAACCTAGCTAAAACAAGAGTTTAACAATAATACACACTGCTCACAATAGCCAATAATGAAATCTTACCTTTGCGCAGATTTTAATTTAAAACAATGAAAAACCTTAAAGGAATTCTATTCGCTTTGATTTCTTCAGGTACATTTGGCTTGGTACCTTTATTTTCCCTGCCGATGATCTTACCTAATTTGCGACCAGAAGGAATGGTAGCAATTGGTATACCGACCATTCTATTTTACCGATTTTTGTTTTCATCTGTTACGATGGGTGCAGTGTGTTTATACAAAAAAACGAGCTTAAAAATATCTATTAAAGACCTTGCAGTCGTCTTTTTCTTGGCGCTACTATATGCCGCTACAGCTAAGTTTTTAGTTGATGCGTATGAGTATATAGATAGCGGACTAGCTACCACAGTGCACTTTCTATACCCAATATTCGTCAGTATAGTGATGATTATGTTTTATAAAGAAAAGAAGTCGATGGCGCTTATCATAGCTTCTGTATTATCATTAATAGGAGTTGGAATGATGTGCATACACGGAGAGGCTTCTCCCTCACTATTCACAGGATTAATACTATCAGCATTAACGATATTTACCTACGGATTATACATCGTAGGGCTTAATAAAAGTAGAATAGCAGAGATGAACTTCGATTCACTGACATTCTACGTTCTACTAATGGGGTGTTTGATCTTCTTATTTTACTGTTTATTCACTTCAGGAATACAGCCTATATTACTAAGAAGTGATTGGATAAATCTGATATTACTAGGAGTATTCGCTACATTTATTTCTGACTTATGTCTAGTACTAGCAGTGAAGCACGCAGGATCTACAGTAACCTCCATCTTAGGCTCAATGGAACCAGTAGTAGCTGTATTAGTAGGTACGTTGTTTTTTGCTGAGCATTTTGATTGGATGTCAGCACTAGGTCTAGCATTCGTACTAGGGGCTGTGACATTAGTTATCATATCAAAAAAGAACTAAAAATATAAAACAGTCATCTGTATAAATATAAAAAGCCTGCTAGCAATATCTTACTAGCAGGCTTTTATATTTTATCTTCTAACTCTAGATCTGTATGATTACTGATCTCCTCGTTCTAAGACATCATCAAGACTCTCTTTGCGAACATCCACTAGCTTCATCTGTGGATAGACGAATAGTTGTTGCTTATCATATATCTCTCTGATGATCTCTAGACACTGTGCCTTATCAGCATACATCTGCGCGTTAATAAGTGTAGAAGGATTAATCACCTCTACTAAGATGTGATCCTCATCACAGTGAAACTGCATCGTGTGCTTCCCTACCTGAATACCAACTAAGTTATCTACTAAGTTTATAGTCTCATCGAACAACTCAAGGCATTCTTCTAACGTTAACTCAAGATTCTCCTCTGAGACATGCTCATAATAATCTGTATAAAATACTGTAATCATAGTCTGTTTTCTTTATAAAACTCACTGGTGTAGCGTAGTCATGATCTTAACCCAGTAAGGACACAAAGGTATTGTTTTTTTGATTGGCAGAGGGGTTCTTGTTGAGATCAACTATTCCATACCTCACAGATATTCCTCTTTTATGTAACTCTTCTTTTTCCTTCCTAGAACAATAGCTCGAGTATAAAAGGAGATTTATTCGACAAACTGCCTCTCTAGCCCACCATTCTCTACTTATTCTCGAGGAATACTCGAAGGAATACTCGAAGGAATGCAAAACAAAGCACGTATTTACTAGGGTTAAGAGCAGTATAGTCAAAATAGCGAATAGGACAAATAAACAACAAACAACTAAATACCAATAACTTAATCGTTTTTCTAGTTCAAAAAAATTGACACTCATTTTTTGTTTAAAGTATTGAATACCTTTAAAAGCAGGTTATTTCATAAAAAAATGAGATAGAAATGGTTGAAATGCCTTTCAAGAACATTGATTTGGCTTTGAAAAGAAAAAAAACATTTATCCTTTTTTGACAAATGTTGTGCTCTAAAAAATGACAATAGAAAATTGTCATTTGTACTAAATCAATGTTGAGTTGTCAATAAATACCTTTGGTTGAGATAGAATATAATTCCTCCTAGACTGTAACAACCGATATCTAGTATATCGGCAGTATATCGAGGGTGGTA
The DNA here is from genome assembly GCF_020905415.1 of Myroides oncorhynchi. Lineage (NCBI taxonomy): Bacteria > Pseudomonadati > Bacteroidota > Flavobacteriia > Flavobacteriales > Flavobacteriaceae > Myroides > Myroides oncorhynchi. The sequence continues at coordinate 671,177 of NZ_JAJJMP010000001.1, forward strand.
CATGGGTAAATAATATTCAAAATAGATAGCATAATACGCCACAACACTTATGATCATAGGAACAGATAATAGATAAGCCTTACCTCTCCACGTGCGAACTACACCTAATATAATAAATAAGGTTATAGGAATAGACAGCATATCATTAAGGTAGTTATTGATAATCGAAGGCAATGGTATCCCTAATCGCTGGAGAATGTAGATAAGCATCCCTACTAATGCCATCGCTACAAAAGTCCAATGTCTTAACACCCTCATGCTACTATCATTCCGATTAACCACGCTAAGAACATAGCTATCGCCATAACGGCAAACCATACTCCATAAATGACTTTAAAAAATAAGCGAACGACTAACCAAGGATGCTTCGTCATCTTTAATAAGAACTTCTCTATCACGTTTGGTTCTTCTGCTAGAACTTTAGCGATACGTTCTCGCTCAGCAGCTTTGCGTACTTGTTCTCTTTGTCTTACCACATTTAAAGAATGACCGCACGTAGCGCAGATCTCTACATCTACATTAAATGTTCCACAACTAGAGCAACGAATATGAACTTGACCTTTAGACATGACAGGGTTTTAAGCTTAATCTTCAAAGCTACTGCTTTCTAATACAATAAAAAAAAGCCTCCACTCCCTAAAAGGGCTTAAAGGCTTCTTCCGTTAATAAAAATATACTTATTATTTTTGCTCTACGTTATGTTGACCATGAGCACCTCTTCTGTGTTCCATTACTTCAAGGTTTTCATCTACGAAGTATGCACTACCGAATCCGTTTACATATGATCCTTTGATAGGTTTAAAGTTAAACATGATGAAGTCTTCAAGATTATCTAATATCTCTACTACTTTACCGTGTCTCACTTTTAAATCTGCAATAGCTTGCTCATATAGTGGACTGTCTTTCTCTACTAATTCTGCTTGAGTATCTAATGTAAGGCGGTGTCTAGCATACAACTGTTTTGAAGCAGCCTCATCTTCTACAAACATAAACGATACTTGTTTGCGATCGCGTAAGTTCTTTGTGTGTTTTGCCATAAAAGACACTAGTATCTGAAACTCATTCCCTACTCTAGAGTATGGAGCAGTACTTACTAGTGGTGTACCATCTTCACTGATAGTAGCCATCATCACTGACTTGCATGAATCAACTAACTCTGCAACCTTAGGTGCTTTTGGCTTTACTTTATGTTGGTCAAAATTTGGGTTTATTGTATCTGTACTCATCTCTTATATATTTTATGTAGCGAATATAATAAATTATTTAAACTAAATAAAAATAAGAATGTTGTTTAACATGATTATAGAACTTAAATATTGAATATTGAGATAGACAACTATTATGAAATAGAATTGCTTAGTGTATTTAGTTAATACATAATGTGAGTTAAAACTATCCCACTGTATAATATGTAATAATCACAGGGAATTAACTTGACTACAACTTTTGTTTTTTGAAATTAATTGTATTTTTAGCCCAGAATCAACATTGGGCAGATAAACGAAAAAGAAATATACTAGATATTTCTAAATTAGCGATTTAAGCATACAATAGCATAACTATAGAGCAAATAAAATAACTATGAAGTAGAATTGCTGTGTAGTATTTGGCTAATGTTGATTCTGGGTTTAATACCAAGTCAAAACAACAATGAGAAAAATATTTATACTAGCCCCACTATTCTTAATACTAGCGAACTGCGGTACTTCTAATACTGCACGCAATGCAAAGAAAATCAAAACTAAAAAGGTAACTGTATTAGACTATGCCATAGAGAAAAGCCATCTCTTAGTGACAGAGACAATATTAGATCCTAAAAAAGTTAACAGCTCCAAAGAAAATATCACTACTGAAGTAGAAGAGCGCAAATTCTCATTTACTTATAACCAAAAAGGTCAAATAATCAATACTTATTCGTGTAATATCCAACAAGATAAAGAGATTAATCCTTCTAATTTAGGAGTAGAACTAAATACTAAAAAGCAGATAATAGCATTATCATTAGATGATGATACAGATAAACTAAAAGTAGTGTATGACAACAATTTACTACACCAGATTTCACATTATGAACCAGAGTTTAAAGAGTTAGTACTTACTACGTACAGTTATGATAAACAGAAGCTACCCATCAGAGCACAGTTAGGTAATGCTACTAAACCAAATCAAGTAATAGAGTTGAGTTTTAAATATGATGAGAAGTACAATGTAAAAGTAAGTACTTATGCTAATGAAGTAATGACACTGTCTTATGATGATAAAAAATATCTACTAAGTGGGCAGCCATATTATAATAATCCATTCTATTATTTATCAATAGATTGGTTGACTTTTACACATTACAGCCCTAAGAATAATATCATCAAGGCAGAGGATAATGACTACATTATTACTATTGACTATACATATAATGAAGAGGACATGCCACTAACTGCTAAGATTACTAAGTCATCCAAGTCAAACGATAAAGATAGTAGAGTGACTGCCGAACAGGAGTTTTACTATAAAGAGATAGAAGTTCCTATCACTAAATAACGTAAAGTATAAAAGGCATCTGCGTATCTGTACACAGATGTCTTTATATTTTATACACAACATATCCTAATTTATCAGTACTTTTACTATAGCCAAAGAAAAACTAATCTATTGATATATAATAAAAAGCGCTATGAAAAGAAGGTTGTTACTAATTCCTGTATTACTACTAACAGTAGGAAATGCACTCGGTCAGATACATAAAAAAATGACTGTTGTAAGTCAAATAATAGAAAAGACTCACGTACCTATTTACGAAACAGTATTAGAAGGTGATATGAATGTAGTATCAGGATCGAGTAGTCAAAGCCAAACTTCTATCACCAAATATGATTTCGCTTACAATACTCTAGGTCAATTAACTTCTATCAAATCATATTTAGTAGAAAATGGAAATGCCACTGATTCCTTTACAACAACAATGGAATTAAACGAGAACAACAAATTAAACAAAGTGATTTTTGGCGAAAAAAAGATGACTTTAGACTTAGTATACGAAAAAAACATACTACAAACCACCGAATTTAAAGATCAATATTATGATGAATCAAGAGTAAGTGAGATTACCTATAACAAACTTGATTTACCAGGAACAATTGAAAAAAAATCTCTCCCTCAATATTCTGATCCCGAAACAACTAACTTTATCTATGACCCTAATAACAATGCTAAACTTGTAAACTTAGACAACAACAAGACAACTTATACATACGACAAAAAGAAATACCCTTTTTCTTTCCTTCCTTATGCCTTTAATATTTCTAATGATTTAAGTCCTGATGACCTAATGTACACGAACTACATCCAACAGAACAATGTAGTCCAAATAGATACTAGAGAATTAATGACGACAATAGACTATACTTATAACACTAAAGATTTGCCTATAACTGCACAAGTCAAAAAATTAGTAAAATTAGATCCTTCCGATCAAGCTAGTACAACTTATGATTATGAATTCGTGTATAAGGAAATTGATATAGTAGAGTAATAAGAAAGGTTAGCCCATAAGCTAACCTTTCTTATTATAAATCTAACTGATAAATATAGTCATCCATCACATATCCCTGTCCGATATCGAAAGTCTTAGAGTCGATACACTTCATATTACTGCGAATATAGAAGTCTATGGCACGTTGGTTATTCTTATTTACTGTAAGATATACCGCAGTAGCACCTTCTCGTCTAGCATACTCTACTACGTGCTCAAACATAAACACACCTAATCCCTTTACTTGCTTATACACATTCGTGTATAGTTTAGAAAGGAACACACGGTTGTCTTCCATAAGCTTATAGTTCGTGTAGCCTAATAACTCCTCCCCTTGCATTAACAGTTCCCACTTATACCCTTCTTTTAATTCACCTAAGATACGCTCAGTACCATACATCATCGGTAGCATATAATCTATCTGCTCTTGTCCGATAATATGAAGGTATGTATCCTCCCATATCTTCTCTGCTAAAGGTAGTATTAAGTGTATATTACTTTTATCTACAGTCGTAAAAGTCGTTGTTTCTGCTAAGTTATTCATTGTTTTAGTCATTTTATAGAAACACGAAAATACGATAAAACTTAAAACAAGAATAAAAAAAACGAGGATAGTCAAAACTACCCTCGTTTATATTATTTTATATCTATAAGACTATTATCCTTTATAGTTAGTCAAGAAGTCAACTAGAGTACGTACTCCACTTCCTGTACCACCATTACCTTTATAATCTCTAGGTGCATCCATCCAAGCTGGACCTGCGATATCCATATGTACATAAGGCGCTTTAGCGAAGTGCTCTAAGAATTTACCTGCTGTGATAGTACCTGCATAACGTCCACCGATATTCTTCATATCAGCCACATTAGATTTTAGCAAATCCTTATAGTCATCCCAGAAAGGTAACTTAGCAAGACGCTCGTGTACATTATATCCTGAAGCGATGATAGCATCCATCGTTTGCTCAGCATTCCCCATAATACACGCAGCCATATCTCCAGCTACTACTAATGCAGCACCCGTAAGTGTAGCCGCATCGATGATTACCTCAGGCTCATATTGATTAGCATAAGCAATAGCATCCCCTAAGATCATACGCCCTTCAGCATCTGTATTTAATACCTCGATAGTAGTACCATCATACATCGTGATAACATCTCCAGGAGCATACGCATCACCACCAGGGCGGTTATCTGTAGCAGGGATTAACCCGATCACATGTACATTTACTTCATTTAAAGCAGCAGCATAGATAGTACCAGCCATACAAGCAGCACCTCCCATATCACTCTTCATAGAGTCCATAGAACCTGCAGTTGGTTTTAAGCTTAATCCTCCTGTATCATATACCACACCTTTACCTACTAATACGATAGGTTTTTTGTTGATAGGGTTAGCAGGTTTGTACTCAATAATAGTGAAAGTTGCTTGCTCGATAGAACCTTTGTTCACGGCGATTAACCCACCCATCTTCAATTCGTTTATCTCTTTGCGTCCTAATACTTTTACAGAGAAGTTAGCCTCTTTACCTAATAACTCTATCTCTTTAGATAACTGTGTAGCAGTTAAGAAACTTACTGGCTCGTTTACCATAGTACGCGCCCAGTAGACAGCTTTTACTGTATTATTTAAATCACTGATTTGCTTCGCTGTGAAGTCACCTTTTACCTCAACATTTGATAAAGTGAACTTCATATCTTCCGCCTCTTTGAAATACTTTAAGAATTGGTAGTTAGACAACATTAATCCTTCTACTAAAGCTAATGTAGAAGCACCGTTACCTACGATAGTCAAGTTATCAGCCTTTTTGTCTAATTGTTTGCGGATATTGTTACCTGCTAAACGCATTTTCTCCAAAGTCGCGTTCTCTTTCACAAAGAAGAAATACTGACTCCCTATTTTAGCGAAATCCTCTTCTTTCTTTCCTTCTTCAAATGCTTTTACGAAGTCATTTAGAAGTGCAGGAACCTCAACAGTTCCTTTATTGTCATTACTCAAAACGAAAACTACATTTCCGTTTACCTTAATGTTATTTACTAATTGTATCATCTTTGTCGATTTATGTTATGGCAAATATAACATTTTTAGACTCAACTAAAAAAGAGCTACTCTTAAATGTCTGTCAATATATCTAAAGTATCTCAAAAGGATATATTTACTGTAATTAGACTATTATTTATCGAAAAACAATAAATATTATTTGTTTATTAAAAATTATCAGCTACTTTTGGAGAACTATTTAACCAACTAACATTATGTACTATGATTAAAATATTAATACAACTAGGTTCTCTATTAGTAGAGTTATGCGAAAAGATATTTAATGTCTTATTTTAAAACTAAACACTATGAAACTGAAATTACTTACAGTTATATTTATTGTATTATATATAGCCAATCTTTGTGTACACTTTAAAGATTTTCAACAAGGGTATAATGAAACAGAATGTCATGATGATAAAGCGTATACTACTTTGGTCGTTAAACAGACTCCTAGTGATACCTCTGACCTTCATTTATCTCTAACAGATAAAAAAACTACTGATATACAAATACGTGAAATAAAAGAGACTATTGAAGTAGAAGTTCCTAAACAACATTTAAACGGGATTAGTAATTTCTTCATAGGTTTATTAGGTATCCTTACTATACTCCTTTCCCCAGTTATCATTGTTGTATTTATAAAATTCTTTAAAAACTTATATAACGGTAACATAGTATCTAATAGTCAAATAAGACGACTACAAATTCTAGCTTATTTTCAACTACTTCTACCTGTATTAGGGAATATATTTATTTATTATTCAAACAAAGAACAACAAGAAGTAGCTAATATCTATAACCTCGACCTAGCTAAGTATGACTATGATTTTTCGTTATTTATTATTCCTCTAATTCTGTTATTGATTGTTGAAGTATTAAAGCAACATTTAACTTTAAAAGAAAATGCTGAACTAACCATATAACTTGATCTTATGAAACTAAAATTTCTAACTATATTATTAATCATTGCTTATTTATTTTCCTTTAACAATCATTTTAAGGATATGAAAAGAGGTTTTAATGAAGGTTATGACAGCGGGAGCACTACTTTGACAAATCCTTACTATATAACAATCAAAAACAGTATAGAATACAATGCAAAACTAACGACTAATCATAACTCACCTAAAATAGCTGTAACTGATTCAACAAGTAGAATTCGTGTAGACGATGTTCCTTTTAGTTATTCACTTCTTAGAACTGTTATGATAATGAGTTCATTTATTTTTATCGTTTTTATAGTCTATGCCTTATACAATAGCTTTATTATTCTAAAGTTTTTATACAAAGGAGAAACTGTTAGCCGTATTCAAATTAAACGTATAAAAGTACTAGCTTCTATACTTTTAGGTCTTGCTATTTACGAGAACATACTCGAATATCTATCTACCTACGAAGCATCGAGAATAGCATCTTTATATAACCTAGAAGCTGTAAAAGGTGACTTTAATTTTACAATCTTCTTTATTCCCTTAATTTTGCTAATGATAGTAGAAGTGCTTAAACAGCACTTAAAGTTAAAAGAAGAAGCTGACTTAATCATATAACCCCCACGATATGCCGATAATAGTAAACCTTGATGTAATGATGGCTAAGCGAAAGATATCGCTTAATGAGTTGGCTGAGCGTGTAGGTATCACAGTGAGTAATCTATCCATACTCAAGACCAATAAAGCGAAAGCCATACGCTTTAGTACATTAGAGGCAATCTGTAAAGAATTAGATTGTCAACCAGCTGATATATTAGAATATGTAAATGAAGACTAAGCTAAGCGCTTGGTCTTCTTACTTTAAATAATTACCACTTAACAACTATTATCCCGTAACCACCACTTATCAACAATCCCATAATTGAGATAAAATAATAAACTAGATCTGGATAACCTTGCCAACTAACCTCTTTAATCACATAACTTAACAAACAATAAGCTCCAATAAAAATAAGTGTCATAGCCACTACAGTTACGACATACAAAAGAATACCTATTACTCCTTTTAATCCTATCCATACGATTTCACCTGTAAGGAATTGCACTATAAGCTTACTGAATAAACAGAACAGATGTATCAAACCACTTAGCAGTACAAGCCCTAATATGAATAAGCCCCTATAATTATGCATTAAAACAATATCAGACATACACTCTATTTAGTTTTAATATACTCTACATTTACTCCAATATAGGAACGCTCTCCACTCAAAATAAGGTAAAAGCATGACTACCGACCAGCTGATATATTAGAATATGTAAATGAAGACTAAACTATATCCTTAATCTTATTTTACAACATATTTCTAATCATACTACTAGACACTGAAATCGAAACAAAAAGACTACATACCCCAAATACACAAAAGTATATCCATCTATATCTTTTCTCTCTACAAAGTAAAACACCAAATAATGTTCCAAATGACAGATAGGCAAAAAACAAGACTAAAACAACTGAAAAACTTAAAACAAGATAAAAAACAGACTTTAATATATCAACTCCTTTATATTTTTCAATACTTAATCTATCAATTAAATCTACACATAAAAAAAAGAAGAATACTGACAAAAGTAATGCTAATACAATACTACATATAAACAAGAATTTCTTGTTCTTCAATAAACTTCTTAATATTTCAATATAATGCATACACGTTTTCTTTAATATCTAAGATACTATAAATTCAGTAAACAAAATTAGTCTTGCTACTTTAATATAGAAGCATTACCCTGAATAACAACAATTAACCACCATATAATAGGAACACTCTCTACCCAAAACAAGGTAAAGAACTTGGTGCGTTTGGGAGAAGCATATACAATAAAAAACAGCGTTAATGATACAATCAATAGATTATTCCATGCCTGTATAGGCTGATATCCTACTTTAAAGAATTCAATCACATAAAAAGGAATTAGCAACAATCCTAACAACCATTTGGTATTAGCTATTCCTAACATCTGAGGTAAGGTCTTCAAATACTTATCATCATATTGTAAATCAACGACTTCAAATATCCCAATTAGAATAAATACTAAGATAAAACGCTGTATAAACTTAACTACAATATCCCAACTGATTGGGATATCAGCATTCATCACTGGTACTATAAGCGTTACAGTAGCCCAACACAAACACACTATATAGACCTTTAGCCCAGCGAGATTACGCAAATTACTAACATTACTACTCACAGGTATTGCATAGAGTATCGCCAATACCAAAAGTCCTATGGTTACTAATTGTGCTTTAAGATTTAGTAAAAAGAAACTAACTACTCCTAACACCAAAGCGACAAGACTCATCCCTATTATTACTTTTAGCCGAAAGGTAAATGAATTCTTATGTCTATAAATTACTTCTGCATACTTAATGAAATTATAAGAAAACAATGTTCCACTAAAAGCTAAAAGAGAAACTATTCCATCAAAAGGAAGGTGACAAAAATAAAAAGTCATTTGCACCAAAGCGAATACCGCTAAGGAAACGTGAATACTTCCGTTTAAATAAAGTGCAACTATTCTATTTTTTAACAAATCCATATTACTTATTCCTTCTACTACTGTTATGCTTATTCACTTTTCAAAATTAATCGATATAAATATACAATTGTCAGATTAATGGTTATTTTTGTGTGATTAAACACAACTTTTATTTATTGTCCAAATGAAAACAAACGCATTTGCATTAAGACACATTGGTCCTCGTCCTGAGGACATGGCAGCAATGCTTAAAACAGTGAAAGCTGACAGCATTGATCAATTAATCAACGAAACTTTTCCAGACACTATTCGTCTAAAAGAAGACTTAAATCTTGCTCCAGCTATGACTGAGTATGAGTATTTATCTCATATCCAAGCATTGGGAAACAAGAATAAAATATTCCGTACTTTCATCGGGTTAGGATATAACGAGGCGGTAGTTCCAGCAGCTATTATCCGTAACGTATTTGAAAACCCAGGATGGTACACAGCTTATACTCCTTACCAAGCTGAAGTAGCTCAAGGTCGTTTAGAAGCTTTATTAAACTTCCAAACTACTGTAATCGAACTTTCAGGTATGGAGATTGCAAATGCTTCTCTTCTTGATGAAGCTACTGCTGCTGCTGAAGCAATGATCTTATTATTCGATGTTAGAACAAGAGATCAAAAGAAAAATAATGCTGTTAAGTTCTTCGTATCTGAAGAAATCTTACCACAAACTTTATCTGTATTACAGACTCGTTCTACTCCGTTTGGTGTTGAATTAGTAGTAGGTAACCACGAAGAATTTGACTTCTCAGAAGAGTTCTTTGGAGCTATCTTACAGTACCCAGGTAAACACGGTGTAGTTGCTGACTATGCTGACTTTATCAACCAAGCAAAAGCAAAAGATATTAAAGTAGCTGTAGCTGCTGATATTATGTCATTAGTACTATTAACTCCTCCTGGAGAAATGGGTGCTGACGTAGTAGTAGGTACTACTCAACGTTTTGGTATTCCACTAGGTTTTGGAGGTCCTCACGCTGCTTTCTTCGCCACTAAAGAAGAGTACAAGCGTAGTATGCCAGGTCGTATCATAGGGGTATCTAAAGATGCTGATGATAACTTCGCTCTACGTATGGCTTTACAAACTCGTGAGCAACATATCAAACGTGAAAAAGCGACATCTAATATCTGTACTGCTCAAGTATTATTAGCTGTTATGGCTAGTTTCTACGCAGTATACCACGGACCTAAAGGATTGACTAATATCGCTTCTTTAATCCACGCTAAAGCTGTAACTGTAGCTACTGAATTAGGTAAATTAGGTATTGAGCAAGTTAATGCTAACTTCTTCGACACTATCTTAGTGAAAGCTGATGCTGTTAAAGTAAAAGCTATCGCTGAAGCAAATAATATCAACTTCAACTATATCGATGCGAACACTATCTCTATTTCGTTAAACGAAACAGTAGAGGTAGCTGATGTTAATGCTATCGTGAATGTATTCGCTCAAGTAGTAGGTAAGCCTGCTACAGAAGTTACTGCATTAAGCACTGAAGTGAAATACCAAGCGAAGTTAAAACGTACTTCTAAATTCTTAGAGCACGCTGCATTTAACAGCTACCACTCAGAGACTGAACTAATGCGTTATATCAAAAAACTAGAGCGTAAAGACTTAGCTCTTAACCACTCTATGATCTCTTTAGGTTCATGTACTATGAAACTAAATGCTGCTGCTGAGATGTTGCCTTTGAGTAACGCACAGTGGAACAATGTTCACCCATTCGTTCCTGCTGATCAAGCACAAGGATATTTAGAGATGTTACACGCTTTAGAGCAACAATTAAACGTGATTACTGGTTTTGCTGGTACTACATTACAACCTAACTCTGGTGCTCAAGGAGAGTATGCTGGTCTTATGGCTATCCGTGCTTACCACCACTCTAGAAATGACTTCCAACGTGATATCGCGCTTATTCCTGCATCTGCACACGGTACTAACCCTGCATCTGCGGCTATGGCTGGTATGAAAGTAGTTGTTACTAAAACAACTCCTGAAGGAAACATCGACGTGGCTGACTTAAAAGCTAAAGCTGAACAATATAAAGACAACTTATCTTGTCTTATGGTTACTTACCCATCTACACATGGTGTATATGAGTCTGCTATTATGGAGATTACTCAAATCATTCACGATAACGGAGGACAGGTATATATGGATGGTGCGAATATGAACGCGCAAGTAGCAATCACTAACCCTGCTAATATCGGGGCTGACGTATGTCACTTAAACTTACACAAGACTTTCGCTATCCCTCATGGTGGTGGTGGACCTGGTGTAGGACCTATCTGTGTAGCGAAGCACTTAGTACCTTTCTTGCCAACTAACCCTGTGGTTAAAGTAGGTGGAGAACAAGGTATCACTGCTATCTCTGCTGCTCCTTATGGATCTGCATTAGTGTGTTTAATCTCTTACGGTTATATCACGATGTTAGGTACTGAAGGACTTACTAAAGTAACTCAACAAGCGATCTTAAACGCTAACTACATGAAGTCTCGTCTTGAGGAGCACTATTCTATCCTATATACAGGAGAGAAAGGACGTGCTGCACACGAGATGATCGTTGATGTACGTGAGTTTAAAGAAAAAGGTATTGAAGTAACAGATATCGCTAAGCGTCTTATCGATTACGGTTTCCACGCTCCTACTGTTTCTTTCCCTGTTGCTGGTACTTTAATGATCGAACCAACAGAAAGTGAAAGCAAAGAAGAGCTTGACAAATTCTGTGATGCAATGGCATCTATCCGTCAAGAAATTGAGAATGCAACACTAGATAACCCTGTTAACGAACTTAAGAATGCGCCTCATACATTAGCTTTATTAACAGCTGATAACTGGGATCTTCCTTACTCTAGACAGAAAGCAGCTTACCCTCTTCCATACGTAGCTGAGAACAAGTTATGGCCTACTGTACGTCGTATCGATGACGCTTATGGTGACAGAAACTTAGTGTGTTCTTGTGCTCCTATTGAAGTTTATATGGAGAACTAAGCTTAATCGCTTTAACTATACAGAAAACGCCATCATCACGATGGCGTTTTTTTTATGTCATTCCATTTATACTTTATATCTAATCGAAATATGCTCAGTCTATAAACAACACATCACACTTATCAACAATATTGTTAACAACATTTAAACCTATTATCAACAGTTACAAACAATAAAAACACATTTAAAAACAAACTTATATCCCTATAATACAATTAATTAAAACAAATTAATCTAATATTCACCCACTATTAAACATATAGTTATCAACAATGAATTCTACAATAGCTCCAGTTATAAACAGGGTTATCAACACAGTTACTAACAATAGCATTAATTACTCTAAACTATTCAAATCATAATATCCCTCTTGCTCCTTTATAAAAGTGATTAAGTCTTTATATAGTGGGTTATAACTAAGCACACTAGCGTTACCGATAATAATCATTTGCTCTTTAGCACGTGTTAGTGCTACGTTGAGTTTTCTATCTACAGTCTTATCTTCATTAAAGCTAACGACACTATCTAGTTGCAACACCTCATTGACTGTAAAAGAGTAAATGATAATATCTCGTTGCCCACCCTGAAAGCGTTCTACTGTATCCACTACGATATCATTTGCATTTTCTAATCCACTCTCTTCAAGCTTGTTCTTAATTAGAGCGATCTGATTTTTAAATGGGGCTATAATACCTACCTGTTTACTCAGATCTATATCCTCGCCTTTAGATTGATATAACATCACTATCTTCTGAAGAGCTTTGATAACAAACATTGCTTCACTAGTACTCGTTTTCTTTTGAAGCCCTAGCTCTTGTTCTTCTATATTGATAAATAATACCCTATTATGTCCTAACACATTACCTAACAAATCATTCTCTAAACTCTTAAATGCTAGAGGCACTAACTGTCTGCTCAGTCCTTTTTTTGCTTCAGGAGTCAGATTCTCTAAAGTATACGCTTCTTTCAACCTTCCCTCATAAAAAGCAATATTCGGAAACGCCGCTATCTCTCTATGCATACGTCCTTGATACGTTAGTGTATCGTAGGCATAGTGTAGGTTATGTAGCTCACAGAAGTTATATATACGCTCAAATAGTGAATTGCGTCTATCCTTCAGTCCCATTTGTTCTAAGAGTGGGTTATTCGTTTTAGACAGTACTTCACTCTGTACTACGATAGCAGGCAGTTGTTTATGATCTCCTATCATAATCACTCGTTTGCACTTAGGCAATAAGCCTATGATTTGAGGCTCTAATATCTGAGATGCCTCGTCTATAATTACAGTATCAAACTGCTTTAGCTTAAACACATCATTCTTACCAGACATCGTCGCTACAGTAGATAAGAAAACTCGGTTCTTGCGGATAATATTTGACAATACATTACGAGTAAATTTGCGCCCTGACAACTCTAATGTCTCACTCTCTCTACTGATAATCGTATTTAATAATCTATGCTCATATTTGCTACTACTAGATAGCGGACTACCGATGCGCACATATTTATCTATATTTTCTATATCAACAAGTGCCTCTTCTACAGCACCGCATAGTTCATCTACTGCTTTATTCGTATAAGCTAATAGTAGTATATTTTGCTTTGTATTTGTATATAATTCTTTTACTAGTTCCTTAATGATATGAGAAGTCTTCCCTGTACCCGGAGGACCATTTAGTACATAATAGTCTTCTGTAGATAATGCATTATTAAGTATTCTATTTTGCTCAGTAGATAACGTCGGTTTATAATACCCATAATCTACACCTTGTTTAGGAGGAAGTACATTTAGTATTACATCGCGCTTAGACTTCGGAGCACTCATGAAAGCATACAGACTCCTATACATACTCGTAAATGAAGAATCCATAGAGTCGCGTTCTAATGCCCATCGATTATACTGATTAAAATATGCAATTCTTCTCTGTTTATGTCTAAATACTACTGTCACACTCTCTTTAGTAATCTGCTGTATAGTACACTTAAATATTTGGTGATTAGCTGCTGTATCTTTTTCATCTTTACGAGGATATAAGACACATACATCACCCTTTCTGAAATTGACAAAGTCATCTGATAGCGTACGGTTAAAGCAAATCATCTTCTCATGTTCAGATATTTTATTCTCTCTAATCTCAAGATCACTTAAGATACTATACTTATCCCTCTTCACCTCATCAGAGTCTATCCATAGACTCGCTAAGCCGTGACTTCCCTCTTGATTACCCGCGCCAAGTTTACTGATATACTGCTCCCTTGCGATAAAACTCACAAACGAATAAAAGTAGGTTCGCTCTAAGGATGTACAACGTTCTAATACTTGAGTAAACTCGTTTATCTGCTTATACAGCATGGCCTTAAACTTTGTATTTACATTAGGGTCACGTACTATATACTCCCCCTTTATATAATCAAGTCTTGACGCTATCTTCTCTAGATCATCAGACTTTAAGACTTGTTCATTGATTATAATTTTATTGCGAAGTTCACAGATCTCTTGTACTCTACTTAAGTTAATTCGGTCAGTACGTAGATTACCTGTCCTTGTCTTACTGTAAAAGATAAAACCACTTAGATATTTCTCATTACCGATATCTTTGTAAGGTATGTTATTAACTACAGATAACATCAGATGGTATAAATATAACTGTACAGCGTGATTAGGCTTCACTCCTACACCATCATCAGGATACACAGTTCCTCCTGATTTAAGTTCTACGATCGTTGTCTTTAGATGATCTGTCTTTACGTTATGCAGCAAATCTAGTCGTCCCTGTACACCATATACATTACACATAAAGCTAGGCTCTAGACTTATATCTCCCTCTTTAGTAATTCCGTAATAAACGAACTCCTCTAGATACACTCTTTTGATAGTATTAAAGTGTGTCTCACAGTCTAGTGTATATTGTTTGAAGTTCTTTATATCTAAGATATCTGGGCAAGCGGTATGTTCGAAAGGATAGTTCTCAAAGTGATTAATGAAGACTGTATTAAACAGTACGGTGGATGCATCCTCCGCACCTACCAACTCATCCATCACAGCATTGGCAAAATTCCCTAATAACAAATGCTTATTATTAGGAATCTCATCAAACTTTGACTTGATAAAGCTTAGAGAAGACGTTCCATAGTCTTGAAAACACTCTGCTATAGCAGATACATCTATAAGATAGTCTGGTTCTAGTATAAATATCTTGGGATGGTAAATTTGTTGATTATCTACCCCTATATTGATTAAGTGAAGTGTAGCCCCTGCCCACACCTGATCTATGGTATTAAATGCACTGTTCACCCCTTCTTCCATAATCTGAACTTTGATAGGTATATCATCAGCTGTATCCTCCACCTCACAGATAAGGGTATTCCCCTTTAAGTCGATGACATTCACACGAAGTTTATCGATTACTTGTTCAAACAAGATATGCTTAACCTCTAATCGAAGTATGTTAAATGGAAAGTGTTGTCTATTCTCATCAGGGATGGGAACATCATATATAAATGAGATGAAGTTATTCACATCCATCCAGTAGGTAGCGAAGTATCGATCTAAATCAGCAGAATCATGCTTCCCTAGTTCGTTGCTAATCATCCTAAAGTTATGGATCACACGACTAGCCTTATATTTATTACAAATAAAAGACACACGAGAGAACAGATTAGAGAACTGCACCACCTCATCTTTCGTAACATACTTACATATCTTCTCTAATAACCCTCTTAACAACCTGTATCTAGAACGTGTAGTTACATCCTTACTATTTATGATGTTTACTAGAGAATTAAAGTATAGTGAAGTATGTTTATTATCTAGCATAAGGCAACTGAATTGGGATTTAAAAACTCAAAGATAAACTAGATTTCACAGTTTAAGAAACATCATGTAAATACAAAAAAAAAGAATTGCCTAGCACTAAGACAATTCTTTCTGAATAAAAACATTTAATAACTATGAATAACTTCTAACACCTCATGACAAATATACTTTCCTAAAAGCAAAGACAGTAATAACAATTCAAACTAATAACAGAGATTCATTTTAAAAATCAAACATTAATGAAAATTAAAAACAATTATGAGCAAACTGATAAGTATCATAAAACATACCGTCCTTCTTTAGTAATTTTATACATGCCAATAATTCGTATAATTTTATACAGTTGTTTTTTAACGGAAAGAGAAGTATACGGATATACTTCTCTTTTTTTATTTCTTCACTATAGGTACCTTATTAGATGCTAAAGGTTCATGGTATATCTTATATCCTAGATTATTTACTTCATTTAATAATTGAGGACTCAATGCTTGATCTACTGCTTTTTGATTATAATTATAAGTAACATAATACTTAAATCCCCCCTCATTTATTTTTTCTTCAGCTGCATACCATGCAGGTGACATTTTTTGGACAATTTTGAAGGGCAATCTAAGCTGTACAAAGCTTTTAGGTTTAACAATAACATAATCCTCAACCTTTTTACTTGCTAGTTTATCATTCCATCTTTTTAAAACTCCTTCCGAATCATAATCTCCACTCATTAATGTAGGTTCATCTGAACGCGTCTTTTCATTGTAAACTTTTTGTCGCAAAACATATACTTGATTCTCATATGTACTACCTATACTTGCCGCATAGGCTAACTCTGAAGTATCCCAAGGAAACCAGTATATATCATTAGAATTATTCATAAGCACAATAGTAACCATACTGTTATCAATAATTTTAGAGTCTAAAACCTTAATCTCTATTTTCGGTTTACTAACTTGACCAAACGACATAATAGTACTTAGTAATACTATACAAAAAACAACTAATCTATTCATTCTCAAAACGTATTTTTTAGTTTGCACAATATAATAACAACAAATTATTAACCTTCAAAAAGTATTTATAAATTTTTAAAATAGAATTATTTTAAATAATTAATTGACTAAAAGCATAAAAAACGTTTACTTTCTATCCTAAACAATCACTATTGACGTTCTAATTTTTACAATACCTCAAAAAATAAAACAAATCATTATCATTAACCAAAAGAAAATCATAAGTTTACTCTATAATTAACCAGAAAATGATCCTATGAATATTAAAATAATTAGTTCAGGTAGTTACATTCCTACTAAAGTTATAAATAATACAACCTTTGATCAATTTGACTTTAGGGATGAGCATGGTAATCCTCTAAAAGACAGCAATGCACGAACTGCATATAAACTTCAACAAATAACTGGGATAGAAGAAAGAAGATATGTAGAAGACAATCTTGTAAGTAGCGATATCGCAACTATTGCTTCTGAAAATGCTATTAAAAAAGCTGGTATAGATCGCGAATCACTAGACTACATCATCTTAGCACATAACTTCGGTGATGTAAAACACGGAACAATACAATCAGATAGTGTACCTAGTCTAGCTTCACGCGTAAAACACAATCTTAAGATACAAAACCCTACATGCGTAGCTTTTGATGTGCTATTTGGGTGTCCTGGATGGTTACAAGGTGTAATACAGGCCTACGCATTTATGAAAGCAGGAATGGCTAAACGATGCCTAGTTATTGGAGCAGAAACTTTATCTCGTGTAATAGATCTTCACGATAGAGACTCTATGATTTACGCTGATGGTGCTGGAGCTACTATATTAGAGCTGACTAATGAAGAAGGAGGTATACTTTCGGTCGAATCAGCTAGTTTCACTTTTGATGAAGCAAACTTTATACACTTCGGCAAGTCTTACAACCCTGACTTAGATAAGGACACAAAATACATCAAGATGTTTGGTCGTAAGATATATGAATTTGCTCTTAGTAATGTTCCTTTAGCTATGAAAAACTGCGTAGATAAAAGCGGAATAGATATTACTCGTATAAAAAAGGTTATGATACATCAAGCTAATGAAAAGATGGACGAAGCTATTGTCAAAAGATTCTTTGAATTATATGACATGGCTATGCCCGAAAATATTATGCCGATGAACATACAGAAACTAGGGAATAGCAGTGTGGCTACCTTACCTACTCTATATGACATGATTATTAATAAAAAATTAGAAACTCATAACTTAGAGAAAGGAGATATAGTTCTCTTTGCTTCAGTGGGAGCGGGAATGAATATAAATGCTTTTACTTATCAAGTATAAATCATAAAGGGAGAGCTTTTGCTCTCCCTTTATGATTTATACAGATTCTACTTAATAATCCTCTTTATCTTGCTCCTTTTGTTCACAATACTTACTTAGATAAAACAAGCCTATTCCGCATAGTCCAAGCGCTCCATAACACAAATAACGAATGATTTTATAACTAAAAAAATCAAACAGATCAATAATCAATAACAACGTAGCTATTACTATTATAAACTTCAATAAACGATCTAAATTAATCAAAGTGTTCTATTTTCAATTAAACAAATTACTTCATCGTATCTCCTTTAATCATTTATATGAAAGTTAAAGCAAATAACAATACTACTAAATACACATCAATAGTAATGCCATTTTTACAAAACAATCCTTAATTTAGAAGTTATTCTTTTAAAAACTAATGGCTATACATTGTCTTTACTTTCTTTACAACTCAACACATCAAACATAAGTTGTTTCTACAGTAATAGAGTACTACTTCTAAAAGTAGAATACCCTTACTAAATAAGCAAATTAAAAATCATGCTATTTATTTGATTTTAGTAACTTTGCTCTTCATTCAGATATATGTCAAACCATGAGTAAAGACTTAGAGACAATCAGTGATCACTATAGAGAGAATACAGTAAGTCATTATGCCTTTGATATATCAGACTATCAATGTGGCAAATCACACTTTAATATTAACATACGCAAGTACTGTAACTTTAATACTCCCTATAACAGACGTGATTACTATAAAGTCTGCTTAATCATAGGCGAAGGGGTATTTAAATATGGAGATCACAGAATAGTAATCGATAAACCTGTCTTATTCTTACCTTGCCCAACGATACCTTATGAATGGGAATGCCTAAGCAATCAACAAGAAGGATACTTCTGTTTATTTAACCAAGAATTCCTTGTAGAGCACAGCACGATAGAGTTCTTCAAGAAAACCTCCTTATTCAAAGAATGGAGCAACCCCTTTATTTTCTTAAATGAAGCACAGCAAGAACTTGCCTCTACTTACTTTAAACAGATGTATGAGATGGCGCACAGTGCCTATCCATTAAAGTTTGAGATTATCAGAAACCTCTTAGCACTACTTTTACATCAAGCCTTACAACTTAAGGTAGAAGACATAAAACTAGAAGAATCTACTAGTAGCACTAGGCTGTATAGACAATTCGATGCCTTGCTAAATAAACAATTTCCACTAGACTCACCTGCTTACCCTTTAAATCTAAAGACAGCATCTGACTATGCTACTGCATTAAGTGTACATGTCAATCATCTCAATGCATCTATTAAATTGGCTACAAACAAGACCACAACACAGCTAATAAAAGAACGCTTATTTGACGAAGCGAAGAACCTCCTTAAAAACACCTGTTGGGATATTGCAGAAGTAGGATATACATTAGGATTCGACCAGCCATCCCACTTTAATAACTTCTTTAAAAAACACGCAGGTATTACACCTTTGAAATATAAAAGCCCAATGTAATCAATCTTTGATTTTTGCAATTATCCCTTTGAGATATTTAATTGACAGAATCCTGTATCAACTTACTTTTGCTTCTGAAACAACAATTGTAATTTATGCTAAGAGAAGCAAGCGAACAAAGAAAAAAACTAGCCACCATACTAGCCTTTTGTTCCATTCCCCTATCGGGCTTTGTCACTGATATATACCTACCCTCTTTCCCTGCTATGGCAAAAGGACTAGCTGTATCAGAACAAGATATTCAACTCACGCTTACCTGCTACCTATTAAGCTATGGAATCTCACAGATATTCATAGGTAGTCTATTAGATAACATCGGTCGTTATAAACCGCGTTTAGTAGCCTTACTAATCCTAATTATTACTAATTTAAGCATTACACAGATGGATAGCATATTCTATATCTGTATAATGAGAATAATACAAGGTATGGCTATTTCTACCTTAGTAGTTGCTACACGAGCTATCTTTATTGATATCTATGATGAAACTAAGAGACAGTACTACCTAAGCTATTTTACTATTGTATGGTCATGTGGACCTATATTAGCACCATTCTTAGGTGGATACTTAGAGAAGTTATTTAATTGGCACGCTAACTTCTACTTCCTAGCCATTTATGCAGGTGTACTACTAATCTTGGACCTGTGTATAAGCGGAGAGAGTATTCCTGAGAAGAAGAAATTTAACCTATCAGATACATTAGGTTTATATAAAATGATGCTAAGTGAGAAGCGATTTATGATCGGTACATTGATACTTGGACTTAGTTACTCTATCGTAATGATCTTTAATATCGCAGGACCATTCTTAATAGAAGACACCTTTAAGTTTAACTCTGTTGTTATCGGCTATTGTACACTAGTACTAGGATTCTCATGGATGTTAGGCGGAGTTATTGGCAAAAAAAGAATGCACTTAGATCTAAAACCAAAAGCACTACACCCCTCTTTAGTTCAGGTATCCCTTATTGCCTTACTACTATGCTCTACGCTATGGATAGAAAGTTTACCTATCTTGATCGGATTCTTATTTTTGATACACATCTGTTCAGGTACCTTGTTTAACAACTTCTTTACCTCTACAATGTTGCAGTTCCCAAATAATGCTGGAACAGCAGGTGGATTAATGGGAGGGCTAGTATATGTCTTAACTTCATTTATGACACTGCTAATCTCTTCTACAGGTAAGATAACTTCATCATCAGAACTTGGAACACGTTACCTACTAGTCGCTCTCGCACTGCTAATAGCTATCTTATATAGCATCAAGCTATATAATAAAGAGAAAAATACAGCTGCGGAATAATACTGATTCACTAGCATATAAATAACTAGACACTGCACATTCGCCAACATAGCTATTACAGACTACCAAATTATGGCAGTTGTGAAAGTAAAAATATATTGTCGAATGTGTAGTGCTTCTGTGTTTAAACTAGAAATACCCTTCTTAAAATATTACATTATATATGGAGTAAATAATTCTTATGCTCAAGTAGATTTTATTGAATTACACACTTATTTATCTGTAATTTTGTACTCGTGTTTAGTCATGGAGAACGCTCTCTATCTCTATCTCGTTCAACTTTAAGTGTACCAAGAGTACGTTGTTAGAAATGCAATTAAATAATAAGTTTTTAGGCTTCGCATCTGCTATATTCGCAGCGATGCTATGGGGAGTTTCAGGAGCTTTTGCTCAGTTCCTTTTTAGAGAGAAAGAGTTTAACGCAGAATGGTTAGTGACCGTTCGTCTTCTTATCTCAGGTGTATTAATGTTGTTATTCGGAATCGTTAAGAAGAATCCTGATATAACGAACATTTGGAAAGACAAGAAGTATGCTATACAGCTAGTCTTATTTAGTATCTTAGGGATGCTAACTGTCCAGTACACTTACTTCGTAACGATCTTACACTCTAACGCTGCTACAGCTACTGTGATACAGTATACTGGCCCAGTATTTATAGCCATCTATCTTGCCTTAAGACTAAAGAAATGGCCTAAACCTATAGAGTTCTTAGCTATCGCTATGGCGATGTTAGGTACATTCTTACTTGTTACTCATGGTGACATTAACACACTAAACATCACACCTACAGCACTATCTTGGGGTATTGCTTCTGCCATTGCTCTGGCAGTTTATACACTGATGCCTGTACACTTGTTAGATAGATATAGCCCCATCGCTATTATAGGATGGAGTATGCTGATAGCAGGGATAGCGATGAGTATCATACACCCTCCTCATAAACTAGAAGGTATATGGGATAGAGATACTTACCTAGCAGTGCTATTTATCATCTTCTTAGGAACATTAATCCCGTTCTATATCTTCCTAATGGCAATTAAGAATATCGGTCCACAACGTGCGAGTCTTCTAGCTTGCGCAGAGCCTCTATCAGCCACATTAATAGCAGTAATGTACTTCGGTGTCAACTTTGAATTAATGGATTACTTAGGAAGCCTGTGTATTATAGCTACGATATTTCTTCTAACGAAGATTAAGAAGAAAGTTATTCCAGAGAATTAAAAACATAAAATATAAGCCACGCGATGTCTCTCACAAGGAACATCGCGTTGTTGCTTTTAACCCCTTCTAATTTATACACCTTATTGGGCTAATATGCAATGTTGACTCAAGACTAGAGCAAATCTGTCATTGACAGAATTACCTCAACACTTCTTTAAGGTTTCTCCACATATAAGCCCTTTAGCTGTACTAATCTTGAAGCAGTGTTGAGCCACTGTTGAAATAATGAACTTACAGTTAAACCTAGAATATCTAATAGACATATAACCTATAAACGAAAAAACAACAACACAAAAAGGTCTTAATTATTGATTTTTAGCACAATATAATTAAAGAATAATGATGTAGAATTGTATCTAATATATAGCTAATACTGTTTTGCGTTTATACAAAAACCATTGGCTAGCATTTCACTACAGCCCAAACTTGTGAAGTAATTTATCTAACATTGCCTTTACTCCTGCTACCCAATTAGTTTTAAATACAATGATAAAGTTAAGTACTATAACTAAACCTACCTTTACAATCAAGTCTATCAGCGTATGTGAACTAGCAGGGATAAAGAATACAACTACTCCAAACACAAGCATTAATAAGAATAATAGAAAGAAGTTCTTATCAAATGGCCACAACTTCATCTTCTGATAGATATAATAGGTCTTAGCTACATTAAACAATGTTAGAGATAACAATGATGCTAATCCTACACCGAATATCCCCAAATCTGTATAGGCAAGTAAAACATAGTTTAGTACAACATTTAAAACCATCAGGCTCAAAATAGAGACAAGGTTAAAACGATAATACTTAGAATAGGAAATAATCTCTGTACTAAAGCCCGTCGACATATTAATCACTACATTAATTCCCAATAAGTATATAATAGGAATAGAGGGAGCTAGCTTATCATACGTTGGCAATAGTTTAAAAAGTGGATCTATACCAACTGCAACACAGCTAAACAAGAGCATCCCAATAAAGAATAGATTACGAGCGACTTCTTTATATTTCATATTTAACGTACGCAACTCTGCTCTCTTAATCAAATCTGAAATAATAGGTGCGTATAAAGCAAATACCCCTGTAGCAGGTATAGCTAGCGTCGAAGCTAATGTAACCCCTATATTATATGTCCCATTTGCTTCATACGAGATAAAGTAAGGGATCATTAGAGAGTCTACTCTAAACGCAAAGAAAGAACCAAAACTTCCTGCAAAAGCAAACAGACTATAAGCATAGTACTCCTTCTTCCCTACATAAGCAAACAAGTCTTCATACTTCCAATGCCAACTGTATTTAAAGTGCTTATGTATATAAATACCGATAACGATAGCTATGATATAATAAGCTATAATATAATACCACACAGCCTGATCTACTGAAAAGCTTGTATAGATCACCATTACAAACACAGTGGGTAAAGCTATCTTAGGAATTATCTTCTCAAAGAAGGTAGGAAACGATATACGTTGTAAGTTGGTTGCTTGTCTTCTAAAGAGTTCGATATATGCCATTGATATCGCTAATATGAACCCCATAATAACGTATTTCATCTCTGCTCCCTGGTATACAAAAGAACCTGCGAAGAGCAGTAACCCAACCCCTATCGTTAATTTGGACATAGAGAGCAGGCTAAAACTAAAGAGTTTACCCTTCAGGCGCTCACTAAGTTTAGGATAAAAGTTAATCAACGCATGCGTACTTCCTAATACAATAACCGGGAACATAATCTGCGCACATGCATCTACAAAACGGATAATACCAAGCAATTCTTTGTCTTGAGGATAGACTAATACAGTCGACACCACACCTATCAATACACCAATGTAGTTGATAAGAGTAAAAAGGAATGCCTGTTTAGTAGATATTTTGTCCTGCATACTAATGCGTAACTCTGTTAATCAAATACAAATATACTTGCTATTAAGTGCTTAACTACTATTTTTTTTAAATTTGTAAATCTTAAGCAACTTAGTTCTTTATCGTAGAGTACTATAGTTGTACAAATATTATTACATGAAATACCTAGTTATCATGCCTGCTCATAATGAGTCGGCTTTTATAGAGCAGACTTTAGATAGTTTAACACAGCAGACATTGTTACCCTCTCGTGTAATAATAGTGAATGATAATTCTACAGATAATACCGCTAACCTAGTTGAGACGAACTATGCTAGTGTACCATATATAAACCTAATCAATAAGACTTCAGAAGCAATTCACTTACCGGGAAGCAAGGTTATACAGGCATTTAACTACGGATTAGCACAAGTAGATAATCTAGAAGAGTATGACTTCATCGTCAAGCTAGACGCTGATCTTATCTTGCCAACTGATTACTTCATGACCATCGCTAACCGATTTAAAGAAGATGAGTCTATTGGAATGGTGGGTGGCTTTGCATATATAGAGAAAGATAACCAATGGGTCATAGAGAGTTTGACAGATAAAGATCATATTAGAGGAGCATTTAAGGCATATCGCATTGATTGTTTTAAACAGATCGGAGGTCTTAAGCCTGCTATGGGGTGGGATACTGTAGATGAACTATTATGTAGGTTCTATAATTGGAAGATAATCACTGTAGAGACACTAAAAGTAAAACACCTTAAACCTACTGGCGCAATGTATAACAAAGCTGCGCGCTATAAACAAGGTGAAGCATTCTATAGACTGCATTACGGTATCATCATTACGTCTATTGCTGCACTGAAGCTAGCTATGAAAAAGAAGAAACCTTTTCTATTCATTGATTATATAAAAGGATATTGTAAAGCCAAATATGAAAAACAACCTTACTTAGTGACAGATGAGCAAGGTGAGTTCATCCGTAACTACCGTTGGAAAAAGATTAAATCAAAACTCATCTGATTACTTTTTTAACTTAATAAACTTAAAACTCAATTGTAATTGGTAATTTAGCCAATATTTAAATTTTTATGATAAAATCTGGATTAAGACATATAGGTCAATACTTTATAATGCTAAAGGAAATGTTTAGCAAAATGACTAAATGGAAAGTTATGAAAGTGCTTATATTTAAAGAGATAGATGATTTAATCATCGGATCTTTAGGTATTGTAGCATTCCTATCTTTTTTCGTTGGAGGTGTTGTAGCTATCCAAACTGCACTTAACTTAACTAACCCACTTATACCTAAATACCTTATCGGGTTCGCTACTAGACAATCTGTAATCCTAGAGTTCGCTCCTACCTTTATTTCCATCATTATGGCTGGTAAGATGGGATCATTTATTACCTCTAGCATTGGTACGATGCGAGTAACGGAGCAGATCGACGCCTTAGAAGTAATGGGAGTTAGTTCGCTTAATTACTTAGTATTTCCTAAGTTAGTAGCAGTAATGTTATATCCATTTGTTATAGGTATCAGTATGTTCTTAGGAATTGTTGGTGGATGGTTTGGCGGTGTGATGGGAAACTTCGTTAGTTCAGAACAGTTCATCATTGGTCTACAAGATTCTTTTACTCCATTTCACGTAACTTATGCCTTTATCAAAACTTTCTTATTTGGTTTCTTATTAGCGACTATACCATCTTATTTTGGATATTATATGAAAGGTGGAGCCTTAGAAGTAGGTAAAGCGAGTACCACTTCATTCGTATGGACGAGTGTAGCTATTATCTTAACCAACTATATATTAACCTCTCTACTTTTAAGCAACTAAGAAATGATTGAAGTAAAAAACATACAAAAGTCGTTTGATGGTACACAGGTACTTAAAGGTATTAGTACTACATTCGAGACAGGAAAAACAAACCTTATCATCGGACAGAGTGGCTCTGGTAAGACTGTAATGCTTAAAACACTTTTAGGCATACACACTCCTGATTCGGGAATCATCAGTTTTGATGGTAGAATATCTACTGAACTTAACTCTACAGAACGAAGAGAACTAAGAACTGAAATAGGAATGGTCTTCCAAGGAAGTGCACTATTTGATTCAATGACTGTAGAAGAGAACATTGCATTCCCTTTAAAGATGTTCACTAATAAATCTGATGCTGAAATAGCCGAAAGAGTTAATGAAGTTATCGACCGAGTTAACCTTATCAATGCAAACAAAAAGAAACCTTCAGAGATATCAGGAGGTATGCAGAAGAGGGTAGCTATCGCAAGAGCAATAGTAAATAACCCAAAATACTTATTCTGTGACGAACCTAACTCAGGGCTTGACCCGAAAACAGCTATCGTTATCGATAACTTAATTCAAGAGATTACGCATGAGTATGGTATCACCACTGTCATCAACACCCACGATATGAATTCTGTACTAGAGATAGGTGAGCATATCGTATTTTTAAAAAATGGTGTATTAGCATGGTCTGGTAATCATAAAGAAATCATTCAGACAGATAATGAAGATGTTGTAGACTTTGTTTACTCATCAGAGCTTTTTAGAATGGTTCGCCAAGCTATGAAACAAATCGGAAACGAAAAGAAATAATCCCAGAATCAGCGATAGACAGATAAACGAAATGCAATTATACAAGATAGGTCTGAATTAGTGATTTCAACATACTATAGTATGGTTATAGAGCTAATGAAAGAACTATAAAGTAGAATTATTTTGTAATATTTGGCTAATGCTGCTTATGGAATGAATCATAAAAAAAGAGTAATGTTCATCACATTACTCTTTTTTACTTTCCTATTTTATTTAAGTTTATCAGACACGTGCTGACTCACTACCTTTATCTCCTGTTCTTTCTTCTTAGGGTATAATAGTAAGATATCATCCTTATCCACGATAATATAGTCATTAAGACCATCTACTACCACAATTTTCCCTTTTGCAGTTCTAACGATATTATTCGTAGCATTATTAAAGAAAGCAGTCGCATTCACTACAGCATTTTCATTCTCATCCTTAGGCAACTTGTCGTATAAAGACCCCCAAGTACCTAGATCATTCCAGTCAAATGTAGCTGGTTGTACATATACGTTATTCGCTTTTTCCATAACAGCATAATCTATAGAGATATTCTCTGCCTTAAAGTAATTCTCTTCTATAAACGCCTTTTCACCATCTGTGTTTAGCAAATCATATCCTTCATTAAACAATTCCATCATAGCAGGTTGAAACTCAGCAAAGGCTTCTAATATAGCACCTACACTCCAAATAAAGATACCTGAGTTCCATAAGAAATGACGACTTTGAACAAACTTACGAGCTGTTACATAGTCTGGTTTCTCCCTAAACTGAACTACCTTTTTAATCGGACGTGAGTCTAATTTGTTAAACTCTATATATCCGTAACCAGTATTAGGGAAAGTAGGTAAGATACCTAAAGTCATTAATACTTTATCTCGCTCACATACATCAAAAGTACGTTGTAGGTTAGATACGAATTGCAATTCATCCTCTATCCAGTGATCACTAGGTGCTACCACCATCACTGCATCAGGATTATTCTTTTTAATTTTCATAGCCGCATATAGTATACAGGGTGCTGTATTACGCATATCCGGTTCTAATATAATATTATTCTCGTGTACTGCTGGTAACTGAGTCATTACCATTTCTTTATAATTCGCATGTGTTAGAATAAGAATATTCTCCTTAGGCACTACTTGAGACAGACGCTTAAACGTCTTCTGAATCAAGGTATCACCAGATCCTAACATATCGTGAAATTGTTTTGGAAACTCAGGAGTACTTACTGGCCAAAAACGAGACCCTACTCCACCAGCCATTATCACTGCATAATAATTTGAACTCATATATCTTATCTATTTACAACATAATGGGTAAGCAACTCTACTTCAGCATTTGCTTTAAAAGTATAGCTACGTCCCGTTGACACCTCTAAACATTCAAACAGTTTCACTCTAATAGGTCCACGTTTAAATATCTTTCCATTATATGTTTTAAAATGACTTCCCAAAGGAATCTCATATATAAAACATGTTTTATTATTTATATCCTGTACATCATATCGCTTCATCGCTATAGAGAGACGTTCATCTGTATCACTACTCGCTGAAGGATTCTTAAAGTGATTCGCTAATAAAGGCAATAGTGCACTAGGAAAAACTTCTGTTCTCAAAAAAGGAAGCATCAATAACTGAAAAGTACTCTTCCACTCTACACCATGAGGCTTTATCCTTCCACCATACTTTTGATATGTCACTAAGTGAGCTATCTCGTGAATTAAGGTCATCAAAAAACGATAAGGATTCAAATTAGAATTTATCGTGATTAGATGCTTTCCATCGTGATTACGAGTATAGTCACCATGGCGAGTAACACGCTCATGTACAATCTTTAAATGTACATGATAATGCTTTATCAACTCAAATACAGCTTCTACAGATTGCTCTGGCAAATATGGACGTAACGTTTCTATCAATTAATTCTTTTTTTTAAGGGGTTGTTGTTGATACTTGCAACACTTTACCATTAAAGAATCTATTACCGTGAATACTAAAGTTCACGATATACTCTGCCATTTCGTCTGGCATAAGTGGCGCTTGGTATCCAGGAAAAGCTTCTTCTAACATCTCTGTCTGTACAGCTCCTAAAGCAACTACATTAAAGAATATACCTTTATCCTTATATTCCTCTGCAAGCAATTCACTAAGAATAGTCACAGCTCCTTTACTTGAGCTATACGCTGCTAAGCCTCCGAATTTAAGTACTCCCTGAACTCCTCCCATACTACTAACTGTTACCACATGACTATTTACTTTCATAAATGGTACTGTCAACTGCATTAGACGAGCTGCTCCGAATACATTCACATTGTAGACATATTGAAAGTCTTCTTGTGTAATCTCTTCAAAAGGTTTATTAACAATAGCCCCAGCATTGTTAATCAAGATATCTACATGACTCCAGTTATCTTGTACAAAAGCGACTACTTGCTGTAAGTCTTCCTCTTTTGTTATATCAACAGCTAAACAAGTAACGTTATCTAAACCTACTAATTTGTCAGATACCTTTCTAGATACAGCCAATACATTATGACCTAATTTAGACAACCACTGCACACACTCTAGGCCTATACCTCTACTTGTCCCTGTAACAATTACGTTTTTCATTTTAATACATTCTAATTTCTCCCGGAGCTAAATTAACAAGTTTAGCTACAACTGGTATTATATCTTGTGTAAAAGAAGTCATAAAGTTTAAGTCCATTAAATGAGCTTCATCTTTTACATGGTGATAATATTCATAATTTTCAAAATCAAAAGAACTGAACGTTTGACATGGTACTTTAAACATTTGATAGAATGGATAGTTATCAGATCTTTTAAACAACTGAAACTCCTCTGCCTTCTCTAGTTTACCCACGATTGACTTACCTGCTAATTCATTTAGCTTAGTTGCCATAGTAGATAGATCATATCCTGTCAAATAAGTAGTGTAATCCCTCTTCATCGCCAATCCTAGCATTTCGAAATTTAGCATAGATACTACATTCACATTTTCAGCCTTTAGACGTTCTGCCAAATGCTTTGACCCCCATAATCCTTTCTCCTCTCCTGTGAAAAACGCGATAATGATAGTACGCTTATTATTTTGCAGCTTTAAGTTACGAGCCAACTCTAATAAGATAGCACTACCTGCTGCATTATCATTAGCACCATTAGCAATAGAATCACCGGCTACCGGCTTCTCTATTCCTATATGATCATAATGTGCACCTAATACGACTACCTCATTCCTTAAGACAGCATCTGTACCAGGAATAACCCCAACTACATTCCAAGCCTCTTTTACATTCTTTAATGTATCATTATAACTCGTATAATACGATTTTATTTTATACTCTTCTAAATGTTTAGCCAAATAACTAGCTGCTAATTTACCTCCCTCACTACCAGTATCTCTACCTAATAATTCATCAGAAGCTAAATAGTATAACGTCTCTTTAATATTCTTTTGTTCAGCATTAACTTTAGCAACAATCGGAGCCTTAGTAGAAGCACATCCCACTAGCAACACTGTCGCCAATAAACCTAAAAATCTCATTTGTAAATATTTTTATCAAAAATACAAAAAGGATATTAACTAATGAAAAATAAATGCTCAAGGATATCTAAGAGAAAGTATAAATTATCAACAATAAAAAAGCCCTCATTCATTATGAATGAGGGCTCAGTATTATATTATAAATAGATTACGCCAACATAGTAACTGGGTTCTCTACATAATCTTTAAATGTTTGTAAGAATTGAGCACCTGTAGCACCGTCCACTGTTCTGTGGTCACATGCTAAAGTTACTACCATCGTGTTTCCAACTACAACCTGACCGTTCTTAACTACTGGTTTTTCTATAATAGCACCTACTGATAGAATAGCAGAGTTAGGTTGGTTGATAATAGAAGTAAATGATTGGATACCGAACATACCTAAGTTAGATACAGTAAATGTACTTCCTTCCATTTCAGCAGGAGTAAGTTTTTTAGTTTTAGCTTTAACAGCTAATTCTTTTACTTTACCACCGATGTTAGTAAGAGACATCTGATCTGTGAATGGCAATACTGGTACTACTAATCCATCTTCTACAGCTACAGCCACACCTATATTGATATGATTGTTATAGATAGTCGCATTATCAGTCCATTGCGTATTCACTTGTGGGTGTTTGCGAAGTGCCATAGCACATGCTTTCACTACCATATCATTAAATGACACTTTAGTATCAGGTAGATTATTAATAATCTTACGAGACTCGATAGCATTATCCATGTCTAACTCGATAGTTAAGTAATAGTGAGGAGCAGTAAACTTAGACTCAGCTAAACGACGAGCAATAGTTTTACGCATTTGTGAATTTTTCACTTCCTCTACACTTACTTCACCAGCAGGTACAAAAGCCTTAACTGCAGGTGCAGCAGCCGTAGCAGCAGCTACAGGAGATGCTGTCTTAGCAGCTGGTGTGAAGTTTTCGATATCGCGTTTAACGATACGCCCATTCTCACCTGAACCTTTAACGTCAGTAATGTTTATTCCTTTATCTTCAGCAATCTTCTTAGCCAACGGAGAAATGAATACTCTCCCATTAGTTGAAGCAGTAGCCTCCACACTTACAGTTGCAGCAGGAGTCGCAGCTTTAGGAGCCTCTTCTACAGAAGCCTCAACAGCAAAACCACCAGCTACGATAGCAGATACATCAGTTCCTTCTGGTCCTAAGATAGCTAATACGCTATCCACTGGAGCAGATTCCCCTTCATTAATACCTACATATAATAAAGTTCCAGCTTCGAAAGCTTCGAACTCCATAGTTGCTTTATCAGTTTCTATTTCTGCAAGGATATCACCCTCTTGTACTTTATCACCTACTTTTTTAATCCAAGTAGCAACTGTACCATCAGTCATCGTATCACTTAGACGAGGCATAGTAATGATCTTAACTCCAGCAGGCATAGCAGCCGCTTTAGGAGCAGGAGCATCAGCTTTAACTTCTACTTGTGCAGCAGGAGCCTCAGCTACAGGAGCAGTGCTAGCACCACCACTGATTAATGCAGAGATATCTTCACCTTCAGTACCTATAATAGCAAGTAACGAATCTACAGGAGCAGATTCACCTTCTTGTAATCCAATATATAACAATGTACCTGAGTTAAATGACTCAAACTCCATTGTTGCTTTGTCTGTTTCGATCTCTGCAAGGATATCTCCTTCTGAAATCTTATCTCCAACTTTTTTTAACCAAGCTGCAACCACACCTTCTGTCATAGTGTCGCTTAAGCGAGGCATTGTAATTACTTCTGCCATGTTCTCTTATTATTATAATCTGTGAGGTATAAAAGGATAGTTCTCTTGTTCGTATACTACATCGTACATTACGTTTTGATCAGGGAATGGAGATTCTTCAGCGAATTTCTCACACTCAGCTACGTGATCTTTTACTCTTTGATCCATTGCTTCGATCTCTGCCTCTGTAGCATATCCTTTTTCTCTAATTACGTCTAATACTTGCGTAATAGGATCTATTTTTTTGTACTCTTCTACTTCCTCTTTAGTACGGTAGTGTTGAGCATCTGACATAGAGTGACCTCTATATCTATATGTTTTCATCTCTAAGAAAGTAGGTCCATCTCCACGACGAGCTCTTTCGATAGCCTCGTACATAGCCTCAGCTACTTTAATAGGGTTCATACCATCTACAGGTCCACTAGGCATTTCGTATCCTAATCCTAATTTCCAGATATCAGTATGGTTAGCTGTACGCTCTACTGAAGTACCCATAGCATATCCATTGTTCTCAACGATAAATACTACTGGTAGTTTCCAGTTCATCGCCATATTGAATGTCTCGTGAAGAGATCCTTGACGAGCTGCTCCGTCACCGAAGTAACACATAGTCACAGCCTGTCTATCAAAAAACTTATCAGCAAATGCTAATCCAGCTCCTACAGGAATCTGTCCACCTACGATACCGTGACCTCCATAGAAACGGTGCTCTTTAGAAAAAATGTGCATAGATCCACCTAAACCTTGAGATGTACCCGTAGCTTTTCCTAATAACTCAGCCATAATACGCTTAGGATCTACTCCTAATCCGATAGGCTGAACGTGATTTCTATATGCTGTAATCATCTTGTCTTTAGACATGTCCATTGCATGTAAAGCTCCAGCCAATACTGCTTCCTGCCCATTATATAAATGCAAGAATCCTCTCACCTTTTGTTGAATATATAAAGCAGCAAGCTTATCTTCAAACTTTCTCCAAAATAGCATGTCTTCATACCACTTTAGATAAACTTCTTTTGTAATTTCTCTCATATGACTTTACTTTTCATAAACGGTCTTCCGTTTAAAATACAGACTTTCTCATTTAACCACACTAATTGTGGAGAAGCAAAAATAATATATCTACGTTAGACTGAAAAATTTATTTGAAGTATTTTAGATTTGATAAGTATTTAGATAATTAATTTAACAATACCTTATAATTAGACACTTTAATTAAACATCTAATTTTTACTTTCTAAACCTAAATAACCAAATATTGCTTTTTAAAAGTACTATAACATTTAAACGATCATTATTATCTTGCTCATTTAAAAAGTCATACACCTTAAAAACATCACTTACACGGACAATAATTGTCTGAATTCTAGGTTAACTCTTCTCTCTAACCACTTGCGTTATTAATACTAAGAGAATTATACTCCAAATCACATTTACATAAATTCATTCCCCAAATCTCACCTTATTACTTAGGCTCTTGTAGTATTACAGTCAATAAAGTAGTAGAACTATTCTTTATTTAGCTAATAAATTCTACTATCTCTGAAGAATAAACATTCTTAATTCATCAAGCTAATACAATCTACAATCCACCCCTATAACACTCAATACTAAACTCTTCTTTAATATTTTAACCTATTATTTTACTTTTCCACTCCCTTCCACTTCTAAAAAATCCTTTTTAGAAGTATTTATTCCCTTGTTTTTATCTTCAAATACCCCTCTAGGCTCTTTAGCAGGTTCAGATCTAAAAAATAACTTCAGTTTTTATTTTAGAACCAAAACTACAATAAACTAATAATCAATATATTACAATAAAAAACTGATTTATTGAAATACATCTAACACCCTATTACCCCAGTATATAAGCGTCTTCTTACCCTATCCTAGGACAATTATAGGAGAATAACAGGGGATATAGATTCTTTCTCCAAGAATTCAGCTTTCAATCTACTGTTATTCTCCTCCTATGCTTCTTTCGTTTTAGATACAATTATCAACAGTATAAGAGGAAATACGACGAAATAACAAATTATTTCAGCCTTTTACCACTCTTAATAAGTTCGAATTCAGCCATCAAGACAGTGTCACTAAGGGCTGAACAGCCTATGAATTTCGCTTACTACTTATGTACTAGGTATGCTGATTTTTTTATATTACAAATACAGAAAACAACCATCTCATACACAATACCATACATTAGATAGCAGTGAATTAATCCTAAAACACAAAAAAACTAAAACACAAAAAAACATAAGTTATGGCAGAAATCAAACAGAGTATACTAGGTCCAGTAAATGGCAAAGTAGGAACTGTACTTGGAGTAATGTGGAGAGGAATAAATTACATCCATGCTAAACCACACAAATCAAGCAAAAACCCAACAATGAAGCAATTGCTTCAATGGGATAAAATGAGCTTAGTCTCTACATTTGCTAGTAAGTTTAGGGAATTCGTCAATGCGAATTGCCCGTCTGTGCTGAAGGGTAAAAAATGGATAGCAGGTAAGGAACAGATGATCTCTAGGTTAATGACTCAAGGCATTGGCTTAAGCAATGGAGAACAACATATCAAAGTAGAAGAAGCTTTATTATCTATCGGAAACCTTGCTCCTGCTGTAATCAAGAAGATCAATCGACTAAAAACAGGCAAGTTTAAAGTGCAATGGGAAAATGGGTTGATTAACGCCCTAACGCTTAATACTGATCAACTGACGATGATGCTGTATAACGAGACATTAGACCAGTTCATAGCTATCTCTAATGTAGGAAATCGCATAGATAAGTACGCTCACTTCAGTATACCTACTAATTGGGATGAGAGTACTGTTTATTTCTGGAGTATGTGGAAAGCGGCTGATGGTAGTGTCAACAGTAGAAGCTGCTTTCATGGAATCATAGAGTTAGAGAACGGGGATCAAAACGCTGAAAACGGGAAACTGAAAGCAGGAAACGGGGATCAAGAAACAGAAAAAACTAAACCACACAATACACATCAAGTAGAGATGCAATACATGGTATCTAACACAGAACAAGAAAACGAGAATCAAGAAGTAACGGAAGTTATCCCTATCGAACAAGCACGAGTAATAGCCTTAAAAAAGTATCTAGAAGAAGTGAATACTCCTATAGAAGGGGAAACTACCCCACCTTTAAACCAGAATAATAAAGAAAGGGAAACTACCCCGCCTTTCAGGCACCCCTTCAAAGAAGGGGAATTGAAGAGGTGGACTCCACCTGGCTATATACGCAAAGTGAATAAAGACATTATCAAACAGTCTAAAAACACGAAATCCAAGGTACATACTGATCAATCTAATGAAGGAGTGATAGAAGAAGAGCAATCAATACTAAAGGTTTTAAACATTATGGAGGAAAAGAGAGAATGAGTTAGTATAGTTATAATCTAGATTAGTTTTGGGTTGTTTTAATACTGTCAACTCTCTTAATATTTCTCAGCAAGACTCTCTTTCTCAATGTAAGGGAGGATACACTAATTGCCTAAACTCAAAAATAAGGAGCTAATCTCTAACTAATAACATAAAAAAAGGAGCTCACTTACGCAAACTCCTTTCAAACATTATAAACTATATAATTCACTAAACTCCTCGTAAATAGCCTTTCACTTCTCAAATAGAATAAAAAACTACAGAGGGGTAAAACAAATACAAATGAACTATCAATTCTATCTGATTTAAATCAGGTACACTACTATTTTTACTCCTTTAGTATTCAGTGCTGAAATAATTGACAGCTTTAAAAACTCGTATTAAATATTAATAATAACCTATTATTTGCTTTGCCACCACATCTTATAATTAATATTATCTCCTCCCATCTCTGCTACTTTTTTATCATAGTTACCTTTATTCTGAGTACGTATATTGATCGGATATGGAAATCTATTAGGCATATTCCCATCGTTTAGCATTGACTCTGTCTTGGGTAGTTTAGGATATCCTGTACGCTTATATTCGAACCACTGCTGATAATCGTTCATATACAATGCATAATATTTCTGTAGCATAATACGCTCTAATGTACCGTTATACCTAGTACTTTCTAAAGCAAAATAATTAGCTGGCATCTCTAATCCCTTAGATGTAATAGCCTCTTTCACCGCCTGCTCATAATAGCCTTTTGCATCTGACAAATACCCTTTCTGAGCTAACTCTGCCTTTATAAATAATACTTCAGCATACGTCAGTATAGGTGCTTCTGTAGGATTAGCTGCCATAACATTATTCAATGTAGATGCTTCATAATCAAACTGTGAATCCGAACCATCATAAGCACTAGGTATTCCCTTATACCCTATATATATTTTCTTCTTTCCTTCTACTCTGTAGGCTTCTGTTGCATATAAAGGAAGTCTCGGATCTTTAAAATCATTTAAGTTATCAATAAAGAAAGAAGCCATCTTACGACTTAATGTAAAATCTTGAATACGACTCCATGGAGATATATTAGGCGTCACACCTGTTATCTTTAAGTTAGCCTGTGACTTCACATCATTAATAATAGGATACTTATCTGGATCGCTAAGTATCGTCAGCATACGTTGATATGCATTCTTATTTTCTTTATTTGATATTCTCAGCAATAAACGCAAATGCAAGCTATTCGCAAACTTTTGCCAATCAGCCCAATATGTCTTTGAGTCTATGTATAAAATATCAGGGTTATATAATAGCTTTCTATTTAGATCATATAGGCTATTCGCTCTTTCTAAGTCAGCTAAAAGGCTGTCGTAGATCTTCTCTTGTGAATCAAATTCTGGGTAGAGGATTTTCTCTTCTCCCTTAGAAGCGTCAAAATAAGGTACATCACCAAACAAATCTGTTAAGTTAGAGGTAATCCACGCTTTTAGAGTTAGAGCCATCGCTTCATAGTTAGGATCTGCTACTTTCACAGCTTCATACTCCATATCTCTAGCATTCTTTAACCATCTGTAGTAGGCATTCCACGATGACGCTCCTACATCATCACTTAAATCATAACGTTGCATACCTGGTACATCACTATGATAAACTACGATATCTTGCATTAAATGATTGTTATGAGACCAACTGCGGTACATATTATGACTAGCCATCTCATAGATGATAGGATTTAATAACGTAGCTGGACTAATCTGTTGTAAACGGTTAGGATCAATATTCTTCTCTTCAAAATCAGAAGTACAACTCACTGTCAACAATACTGTTGCTGATAATCCTAAAAATATATTTTTGATTTTCATCTGTCGTTTTCTTAATATTAGATATCTAGTTTAATACTAAAGCCGTAAGTAGCTGCTGATGGCATCTGTCCCATCTCTACTCCTGGCATCATAGAACCTCCATTTAAGGCTGCTGTCTCTGGATCAAACAACGGGAAGTTTGATAACATCGCTAGGTTACGTCCATATACAGATACACTTAGTTTCTTCAGACGTAGTTTATTTAGTATCTGCTTAGAGAAATTATATTCGAAGCTTACTTCTCTCAATTTGATATACGAAGCATCGAATGTATTAGACTCTAGATTAGCTCTTCTATAGTATTCTTTATAGTAACTTGCAGGATCTACCTTAGTCGTATTAGGAGAGAATGTTCCATCTCCATTTCTCACTACTCCATCTCCTATGATATAACCTTGTTCTCTACCGTATAAGGTATGTTCTAGTTTACCCTGTTCACTCATCTTATGATGAGACTGTGAATACACATTACCGCCATACTGTCCATCTATCGTAAAACTGAACTTAAATCCTTTATATTTAAATGTATTGGTCCATCCCATCGTCCAGTCTGCATAAGCACTACCGATATATTCTATTTCTTTAGATTGTTCTGGAAGTCCTTTATCTGTATATACGATTTGCCCTTGATCATCTCTCACAAATTTATATCCGTATAAATCTCCTGTAGTACCTCCTACTTTAGCTATAATAGATGCTGTACCAGATGTAGCTAATACTTGTTGATCTCCTCCTTCGAACTCTTCTGCAAGGCTTAAGATTTTATTCTTGTTCTTAGCCCAGTTCACTGAAGTGTTCCAAGAGAAATTTTTGGTCTTAATAGGTGTACCACTTAACATTAGTTCAATACCTCTATTGCGGACATCTCCTCCATTAATTACAGCCTTATTGTATCCTGTTACATAATTTAATGGTACGGTAATAATTTGATTTTTTGTATTAGTTTCATAGACCGTCACATCAAGACCTAATCTATTACCAAACATTTTGTGCTCATACCCGATCTCAAACGAATTAGTTCCTTCTGGTTTTAGTTCTCCATTATGTAAAGTCGTAGCAGACGTAGCAGAACTCGCGAATGCACTATTAGAGTAATACTTCAACGTTTGATATGGTTTAGTACCATTACCTACTTTTGCTATAGACACTCTTAATTTAGAATAATCAATACTGGCTGGCATTCTAAAGATATCATTTAATACAAAACTTGCATTTAATGAAGAGTATAAAAATGACCAATTCATCTGAGGTAATGTACTCGACCAGTCATTTCGAATAGTTCCATCTAAGAACACCATATTTTTATACCCAACTGAAGCCATTCCATAGATAGAATTCACTTTATAGTCATCATCTAGAACTTCTGTGATAGGATTATTAATCCCGTTCGATAACATATATACACCAGGCGTAACTAGTCCATCTACATAAGATGTCACACTGTGATATTTAGAATCAAGCATATTCCCTCCTATAGATCCACTATATGTAAATATATCTGAGTCATTATCTGTATAGGTTAATAAGACATCCGTGTTGATCTCTTGGAAGTTAATCTGCTGTGTTCTAAAGTAACCTTTACCGAACTTAGTTGTGCTATAAGGTCTACGTTGTTCGCGTTTATCATTACGAGAGTTCAGCGCAGCACGTAACATTAATTTTAATTTAGGTGCAAGAGTAATATCAGTCGATAGGCTTCCTGTTATAGTGTTTGTATTTACTGGATTAGTCGTCTCATAAGCGATTAGATAAGGATTCTCTATATATGAGCTAAACGGATGAATCTGTTGAGTCTGGTTATAATCTTTTTTCCAGATAGGTCTATACCATTCTAAGTCAACATTAGGATTCTGAAAGATCATAAAATATCCTATCGTATGGTTACCATATCCTGTACCTGGTAGGTTATCACTCTTTCTGTTTGTATAACTAACATTAGCGTTTAAAGTAACTGCATCTGAGATATTATACTTAGCCTTAGTAGACAGCGTAGTTCTATCAAACCCTGTGTTAGGCATAATCCACTCATTCTTAGAGTGCGTTATCGTAGTTCTAATATCACCTTTATCACTTCCTCCTGATAAACCTAAAGTATTAGTGGTAGTTATACCTGTACGCCAAAAGTCCTTTATATTATTTTCATACGGTCTCCACAAGGTTCTTTCCGTACCTTGAGTTTCTGTTGTAGGATCGTACTGATAATAATATTGTCCTTCGAACTTAGGTCCGAATGCACTACTCGTACTTCCGGTATTTGCACCATCATCTGATAAACCAAAAGAATAATATGGGTTACCATCCTTGTCAAAGCTATTTCCACTACCTTGACCATATTCATATTGGTATTTTGGCCATCTCTGAATCACATCAAAACTAACATTAGAATTAAATGAAATACCTAATCCTTTGTCTTTTTTTCCAGATTTAGTAGTTATCATTAATACTCCATTACTCGCTCTAGAACCATATAATGCTGCTGCACCAGGCCCTTTAAGCACAGAGATACTCTCTATGTCATCAGGATTTATATCAGCTATACCATTACCATAATCTACAGGAGCATCAGTACCTATATAAGAATCACCTGCTCCACTGCTCCACAAAGTACTATTGACGATCACACCATCTACCACCACTAATGCCCCATTAGCATCAGCATTTAATGATCGATCTCCACGTAGTTTAATTTGTGTCGAATTCATTGGTCCAGAACTAGCAGAGGTCATAGTCATTCCAGCCACTTTTCCTTTTAATGCATCTGACCACGTATTAGAACGAGTATTGTCTAATTGTTCACTGTTTAAAGTCTGTTGAGAAAATCCCAATTGTTTCTCTTCTCTTTTAATACCTAAAGCAGTTACTACAACTTCGTTAAGCATACTACTAGACTCTACTAAAGTCACATTCACAAAGTCTCCTTTAGTAACAATCATTTTCTTCTCTTCAAAACCCATAAAAGAAATGATGATTTCTCCTTTTAAGAAAGTATCAGGCACAGATAGTGTAAAGTTACCATCTAGATCAGTCGATGTGATATGCTTAGATCCAGACAGCTGAACCACTGCACCAGGTAAAGTCAATCCAAGGTTGTCAATTACTTTTCCCTTTACAATCGAGCCACTACTTTGCTCTGAAGAAGATTTAGTAGTCATACTATCTAATGCATCAGTTGAAACATTAGAAGCGAATAATGAATTTGATTGTAGCAATAAAACACTTCCTATAATCAAACAAATTTGATGACAATTACGTCTAACTTTTTTCATTACTTAAAATTGTGTTGTTGTTGGTTGTACTAAATACCTCACTTAATACAGTCACAAAAGAATGAAATGCCATTAGTAGACACAATGTTTAACGATTACCAAACAGTTAATCATTGTTATATAATTGTAAACAAAAAAATAACTAAATTATTTTTTAGTCTAATCTAAATTATTAATTTAGCCACGTCTAATAAAAATAAAACTATAAGTAATGAAATTCAAACTTCCTGATTTGCCATATGATAAAAGTTCTTTCAATTCTTTTATATCTACTGAGGGATTCGACTATCACTATGGAAAACATCATCAAACGTATGTAAACAATCTTAACCATTTAATAACAAACACAAAATGGGAAGATGAATGTTTAGAGAACATTATCACAGGTACTCAAGCAGAAGGAGAAGTAGCTATATTTAACAATGCTGCTCAACATTATAATCATTCTTTTTTCTGGAAATCCATCACGTCAATCCAAGGTACTCAGCCTAGTGAAGAACTATTAGACATGATAGGAAAACACTTCGGATCACTAGAAGACCTAAAAACGCAATTCATTGACAAAGCGACTAAATTATTTGGAAGTGGATGGGTCTGGTTAGTATTAACACCAGAAAGTAAGTTGGAGCTTATGAGTCTAAAAGATGCTGACACACCACTAGTACATGGCAATACACCATTACTAACTATAGATGTATGGGAACATGCGTACTATATAGATCATAGAAATGCAAGACCGAGCTTTATCCAATTATTTTGGAATGCAATCAACTGGGAATTTGTCAATCAAAATTTAGTGAAATGAGTATAGAATGTATTATGCATATAGAGAAAAGCTGTCAACTAAAGCAAGAACTTGCTAACGAGCAGCAGCAAAAAGGGAATAACGATTTAGCCATTAACTACTATATCGAGGCCATAAGTCGATTAGAAGTATTATGTACTTCTTACAAAGCTTATCTAAAAACAGGTCCCATACTCTATCTACAATACATAGATATATCCATTAAGTTAATTACCTTATATAGAAAAGAACAAGAAACTGACAAGTATAAAAAATTAGTCTTTAAGCTTAACGCCTATATTGACAATGTAAAAGAGCTTATAAACAAAGATCATGAAATGTCGATTACACTAGCTAACTTCAAACTTAAGCTTGATAATATTTAAAACTAAAAGAGTTTATTCCATTAATTAGTAAAGCCATAATTCTAAAATGATAAGAATAAAAAACTCTTTTTAAACAAAAAAGGTCTACATAATGTAGACCTTTTTGTGTTGATTACTCAACGATATTGTTTGATTTAGGCTTCACCTTTAGTACCAAATTTAATAGACGATAATTCACTAGAAGCTTCCATATCAACTATAGGTCCATTACTACTTTCATAGCGTTGTACATTTTCGTGCAAAGCATTCATTAATCTCTTCGCATGTTGTGGCGTTAAGACAATTCTAGACTTTACCTTACCTTTCGGCATTCCTGGCATTATGGTAACAAAATCAACCACAAATTCAGTATTAGAATGATTGATAATCGCTAAATTACAATACACTCCTTCAGCTATAGTTTCATCTAACTCTAAACTAAATTGATCTTGCTCTTTCTCCATAATATTAGAAGTTTAAATCATTTTCTTTATTTGAAAATCCTTCATCCTCAACTGTACTAACAAGAATATCTTCATACTCTCTCATACCAGTACCAGCAGGGATTCTATGACCTACAATAACGTTTTCTTTTAATCCATTTAAACCATCTACTTTACCTGCCACAGCTGCTTCATTCAACACTTTCGTAGTTTCCTGGAACGATGCTGCAGAAATAAATGATTTAGTTTGTAATGACGCACGAGTAATACCTTGTAACATTGGAGTACCAGTAGCTGGCATAACATCACGACTAACTACTAAGTTTTTGTCCTCACGTTTAAGTAATGAATTCTCATCACGTAATTCACGCATAGTAACAATCTGTCCTTCTTTCAAATTATCAGATTCACCAGCCTCAACTACAACCTTCATACCATATAATCTATCATTCTCATAAATAAAGTCAGCTGCATGAGCTAATTGATCTTCTAAGAATAATGTATCACCTGGGTCTTGGATTCTAACTTTACGCATCATTTGACGGATAACTACTTCAAAGTGCTTATCACTAATCTTAACCCCTTGAAGACGATATACTTCTTGAATCTCATTAACCAAATACTGTTGAACTGCAGATGGTCCTTGGATTCTTAAAATATCATCTGGAGTAATAGCTCCATCAGAAAGTGGTAAACCAGCTTTCACGTAGTCATTTTCTTGAACTAAGATTTGGTTAGACA
Organism: Myroides oncorhynchi; assembly: GCF_020905415.1. Classification (NCBI taxonomy): domain Bacteria; kingdom Pseudomonadati; phylum Bacteroidota; class Flavobacteriia; order Flavobacteriales; family Flavobacteriaceae; genus Myroides; species Myroides oncorhynchi. The sequence goes on from NZ_JAJJMP010000001.1 coordinate 713,983, forward strand.
ACTTAACTAAGTATTTTCTAACATCACCTGTTTTAGATTCTACTACAATCTCTCTGTTACCTCTTTTAATCTTACCAAACGAAACAACACCATCAATTTCAGAAACTACAGCTGGGTTCGAAGGATTACGAGCTTCTAATAACTCCGTAATTCTAGGAAGACCTCCTGTAATATCCCCTGCTTTAGATGTATGACGAGGAATCTTAACTAAAACTTTACCAGCTTTAATTTTATCTCCATCATTAACCATTAAGTGAGAGCCTACTGGTAAGTTGTATGAACGAATTAATTCACCGTCTTTACCATAAATTAATAAAGTAGGAATTAACTTTTTATTTCTTGATTCAGTAATAACTTTTTCTTGGAATCCTGTTTGCTCATCAATCTCAACCATGAACGTTTGTCCTTGCTCGATATCTTCATAAGCAACTTTACCAGTAAACTCAGAAACAATTACACCATTATATGGATCCCATTTGAACAATGTTTTTCCTTCTTCTACAACATCAGTATCATTAACAAAAATTGTTGAACCATAAGGAATATTATTAGTTGTTAATAAAATCCCAGTATTTGAATCATACAATTTTGCCTCTGTAGAACGAGAAATTACAATATCAATAGCATTACCTTCATTGTCTTCACCTTTTACAGTTTTTAAGTCTTCTATTTCTAAACGACCACTAAACTTAGCATTAACACTAGATGTTTCAGAAATGTTACCAGCAGTACCTCCAACGTGGAATGTTCTTAATGTTAACTGTGTACCAGGCTCCCCAATTGACTGAGCAGCAATAACACCAACAGCTTCACCTTTTTGAACCATTCTAGCAGTTGCTAAGTTACGTCCATAACATTTAGCACAGATACCAACTTTAGCCTCACAAGTCAATGGAGAACGCACCTCAATAGATTCTATTGGAGAAGCATTAATCGCTTTAGCAATTGCCTCAGTAACTTCTTCACCTGCACCAACTAAAACCTCAGAGTTTAATGGGTTTACTACATCATTAAGAGCAACACGTCCTAAAACTCTTTCTCCTAATGACTCGATAACCTCCTCATTCTTTTTAAGTGGTTTAACATCAATACCTCTTAATGTACCACAATCAACTGAATTAACAATTACATCTTGTGCCACATCGTGAAGACGACGTGTTAAATAACCAGCATCTGCTGTCTTTAATGCTGTATCGGCAAGACCTTTACGAGCACCGTGAGTAGAAATGAAATACTCTAAAATCGAAAGACCTTCCTTAAAGTTAGAAAGAATTGGATTTTCAATAATCTCACCACCACCAGCAGTTGATTTTTTAGGCTTAGCCATCAAACCACGCATACCTGTTAACTGACGAATCTGTTCTTTAGAACCACGGGCTCCAGAATCAAGCATCATATATACTGAGTTAAACCCTTGCTTATCCTCGCGGATATTCTTCATCGCTAACTCAGTTAACATAGCATTAGTAGATGTCCAAACATCAATTACCTGATTATAACGTTCGTTATTTGTGATAAGCCCCATGTTATAGTTCATAGTAATATGATCTACTTGTTGGTTAGCATCATCAATCAACTCTTGTTTACGCTCAGGAATCATAATATCACCTAAACTGAAAGATAATCCTCCGCGGAATGCGTAACCATATCCCATGCTTTTGATATCATCTAAGAAAGCAGCTGTAGTAGGTACATCAGTAATACTTAAAATACGACCAATAATATCTCTTAACGATTTCTTAGTTAATACCTCATTTATATATCCAGCTACCTCAGGTACAACTTCATTAAATAAAATTCTACCAGCAGAAGTTTCAATAATTTGATATACTAATTCACCTTCAGCATTATAATCTTTAGCTCTAACTCTTACATTAGCATTAAGATCTAACTTACCTTCATTAAGTGCAATATGTACTTCCTCTACAGAATAGAAAGTCAATCCTTCACCTTTAATGATTTCTTCTGGAGTAGATTTACGTGACTTAGTCATGTAATATAATCCAAGAACCATATCCTGAGATGGTACAGTAATTGGTGCACCATTAGCAGGGTTCAAGATGTTGTGAGAAGCCAACATTAATAGTTGAGACTCCAAGATTGCCTCTGGTCCAAGAGGTAAGTGAACTGCCATCTGGTCACCATCGAAATCGGCGTTAAATGCCGTACACACTAATGGGTGTAATTGAATCGCTTTACCTTCGATTAACTTAGGTTGGAACGCTTGAATACCCAATCTGTGCAACGTAGGAGCACGGTTTAATAAAACTGGGTGTCCTTTAATTACGTTTTCTAAAATATCCCAAACAACTGGTTCTTTTTTATCTATAATTTTCTTAGCAGACTTAACTGTCTTAACAATACCTCTTTCTATTAACTTACGTATAACGAACGGTTTGTAAAGCTCAGCTGCCATATCTTTTGGCAATCCACATTCGAATAATTTTAATTCTGGTCCAACAACAATTACCGAACGAGCTGAATAATCAACACGTTTACCAAGTAAGTTTTGACGGAAACGACCTTGTTTACCTTTTAATGAATCAGAAAGTGATTTTAATGGTCGGTTAGATTCAGTCTTAACAGCAGAAGATTTTCTAGTGTTGTCAAATAGTGAATCTACAGCTTCTTGAAGCATACGTTTCTCATTACGCAAGATTACTTCAGGAGCTTTAATCTCCATTAAACGTTTTAAACGGTTATTTCTGATGATTACACGACGGTATAAGTCATTTAAATCAGATGTAGCAAAACGACCTCCATCTAGTGGCACTAATGGACGTAATTCTGGTGGAATAACTGGAATTACTTTCAAGATCATCCACTCAGGTCTATTCTCACGATTCAAATTAGAATCACGGAAAGACTCAACTACTTGAAGACGTTTTAACGCTTCAGTTTTTCTTTGTTTAGATGTTTCGTTATTAGCTGCATGACGTAAAGTATACGACAATTGATCTAAATCAGTTGTAGCTAACAAATCCATAATACACTCCGCACCCATCTTAGCGATGAATTTGTTCGGATCTGTATCATCTAAGTATTGGTTTTCTATTGGAAGAGTATCACAGATATTCAAGTACTCTTCTTCTGTTAAGAAATCTAATCTATTGATTGATTCACCATCAACGTTCTTAGCAATACCAGCTTGGATTACTACATAACGTTCATAGTATATGATCATATCTAACTTCTTAGAAGGAAGTCCTAGGATATAACCTATTTTGTTAGGTAAAGAACGGAAATACCAGATATGAGCAATTGGCACAACTAAATTGATGTGACCTACTCTATCTCTACGTACTTTCTTCTCAGTAACTTCAACTCCACAACGGTCGCAAACGATACCTTTGTAACGGATTCTCTTATACTTACCACAAGCACATTCGTAATCTTTTACAGGTCCGAAGATACGCTCACAGAAAAGACCATCACGTTCTGGTTTATGAGTACGATAGTTGATTGTTTCTGGTTTTAAAACTTCCCCTCTACTTTCTGCAAGAATAGACTCAGGTGAAGCTAAACCGATTGAGATTTTATTAAACCTTTTTACGGTACTTTTCTCTTTATTTTTATTCATGGTAAACTTACTTGTTAAAGTGTATGATAAAGAGTAAGCTGTTTTACCAGCTTACTCCATAACCTTAGTTTATTCTTCTAATCTGATGTCTAGTCCAAGACCTTTCAATTCATGCATTAATACATTGAATGATTCAGGTAATCCTGGTTCTGGCATAGTTTCTCCTTTAACGATTGCTTCGTAAGTTTTAGCTCTACCTATAACGTCATCTGATTTTACCGTCAAGATCTCACGTAATGTACTAGACGCACCATAAGCTTCTAATGCCCAAACCTCCATCTCTCCGAAACGTTGACCACCAAACTGAGCTTTACCTCCTAATGGCTGTTGCGTGATTAATGAGTATGGTCCTATAGAACGTGCGTGCATCTTATCATCTACCATGTGACCAAGTTTCAGCATATAGATAACTCCAACAGTTGCACGTTGGTGGAATCTTTCTCCTGTACCTCCATCATATAAGTAAGTGTGTCCAAAACGCGGTATACCCGCCTCATCTGTAAGCGCATTGATCTGATCCAATTCAGCACCATCAAAGATAGGAGTCGCATACTTTCTTCCAAGTTTTTGACCTGCCCATCCTAATACTGTTTCATAAATCTGTCCAATGTTCATACGAGAAGGTACCCCTAATGGGTTCAATACGATATCTACTGGTGTTCCATCCTCTAAGAAAGGCATATCTTCGTCTCTAACGATACGAGCTACAATACCTTTATTACCGTGACGTCCAGCCATCTTATCTCCTACACGTAATTTACGTTTTTTAGCAATATAAACCTTCGCTAATTTCAAAATTCCAGAAGGCAACTCATCCCCTACAGTAATCATAAATTTCTCTCTTCTTAGAACCCCTTGAAGATCGTTTAATTTGATTTTATAGTTGTGGATCAAATCAGTAATCATACCATTTGTATCCTCATCCGTTGTCCACTGTCCTTTAGTTAAATGTGCGAAATCTTCTACAGCAAATAACATTTTTTGAGTAAATTTCTTACCTTTTGGTAAAATCTCTTCTCCTAAATCATTCAATACACCTTGAGATGTTTTACCATTCACGATAAAGAATAATTTCTCAACTAAACGCTCTTTCAATTCGTTGTACTTAACTTCGAATCGCGTTTCTAATAAAGCCAATTCGTCTTTATCTTTTGAACGTTTACGTTTATCTTTTACTGCTCTTGCGAACAATTTCTTATCTAATACAACACCTCTTAAAGATGGTGAAGCTTTTAATGAAGCATCTTTAACGTCTCCTGCTTTATCACCAAAGATAGCACGTAGTAATTTCTCTTCTGGAGTAGGATCTGACTCTCCTTTTGGAGTGATCTTACCAATAAGAATATCACCAGGCTTAACTTCAGCACCAATGCGGATCATACCGTTCTCATCTAAATCTTTTGTTGCCTCTTCAGATACGTTAGGGATATCATTAGTTAACTCTTCGTTACCTAATTTAGTATCTCTTACTTCTAAAGTATAGTCATCAATATGGATAGATGTAAAGATATCTTCACGTACCACTCTTTCACAAATAACAATAGCATCCTCGAAGTTGTAACCTTTCCATGGCATAAATGCCACTTTCATATTACGTCCAAGAGCTAACTCTCCTTGTTGAGTAGCATATCCTTCACAAAGTACTTGTCCTTTTGTTACTCTATCTCCTCTACGAACGATAGGTTTCAAGTTGATACTTGTACTTTGGTTAGTTTTTCTAAACTTAATCAAGTTGTATGATTTCTCATCTGGATCAAAGCTAATCAAACGCTCTTCATCAGTACGATCATACTTAATGATGATCTTCTGAGCATCAACATACTCAACTGTTCCTTCACCTTCTGCGTTAATTAAAACACGTGAATCAGAAGCAACTTGTCTTTCTAATCCTGTACCTACGATAGGAGATTCAGGACGTAATAATGGAACCGCTTGACGCATCATGTTAGATCCCATCAATGCACGGTTGGCATCATCATGCTCTAAGAAAGGAATCAAAGAAGCTGAAATAGATGCAATCTGGTTAGGAGCAACGTCAGTAAAGTGAATATCTTTCGGTTCAACTACTGGGAAATCCCCTTCTTCTTTTACAACTATTTTTTGTTCAGTGATGAATCCTTTTTCATCAACAGCAATGTTCGCTTGCGCGATTAACATTCCTTCTTCTTCTTCAGCACTTAAATAAACTGGTGCATTCACGATATCAACTTGACCATCAACTACTGGACGGTAAGGTGTCTCAATGAATCCCATATTATTTACTTTAGCATAAACTGCTAAAGATGAAATCAAACCAATGTTTGGTCCCTCTGGTGTCTCAATAGGACATAAACGTCCGTAGTGAGTATAGTGAACGTCACGCACCTCGAAACCTGCTCTCTCTCTAGATAAACCTCCAGGTCCTAGTGCAGACAAACGACGTTTGTGTGTAATCTCTGCTAATGGATTCGTTTGATCCATAAACTGAGATAACTGATTCGTACCAAAGAATGAATTAATTACTGACGATAAAGTCTTAGCGTTAATCAAGTCGATCGGTGTGAACACCTCGTTGTCACGTACGTTCATACGCTCGCGAATTGTTCTAGCCATACGAGCTAAACCAACACCAAACTGAGCTGATAATTGTTCTCCTACTGTTCTTACACGACGGTTAGATAAGTGGTCAATATCATCAATCTCTGCTTTAGAGTTAATTAATTCAATTAAGTATTTAACAATAGTGATAATATCTTCTTTTGTTAAAACTTGTTTGTCAATTGGAGTATCAAGATTAAGTTTCTTGTTCATTCTATAACGACCAACTTCACCTAGATTGTAACGTTGATCAGAGAAGAACAATTTATCTATAATACCACGTGCAGTTTCCTCATCTGGCGGTTCTGCATTACGCAACTGACGGTAGATGTGCTCTACTGCCTCTTTTTCAGAGTTAGTAGGGTCCTTCTGTAACGTATTATGTATGATGGCATAATCTGCCTGATTATTATCTTCTTTATGTAAAAGGATAGTCTTAACGTTAGCCTCAATGATTTCTTCGATATTATCTTTATCTAGGACTGTATCACGGTCTAAGATAATCTCATTTCTCTCAATTGAAACAACTTCTCCAGTATCCTCATCTACGAAATCCTCATGCCAAGTGTTTAACACACGTGCAGCAAGACGTCTTCCGTTATATTTTTTTAGTCCTGTTTTCGATACTTTAACTTCCTCTGCTAGGTCGAAAATCTCTAGGATATCCTTGTCTCTTTCGAATCCTATAGCACGGAATAATGTTGTAACAGGTAACTTTTTCTTTCTATCGATATAAGCATACATTACGCTATTAATATCGGTAGCAAACTCAATCCATGATCCCTTAAAAGGAATTACTCTCGCCGAATATAACTTAGTTCCATTTGCATGGAATGACTGTCCAAAGAAAACACCTGGTGAACGGTGTAGTTGCGAAACTACTACACGCTCAGCCCCATTGATTACGAATGTACCACTTGGCGCCATATACGGAATTGTTCCTAAATAAACATCTTGAACGATAGTTTCAAAATCTTCATGTTCAGGATCAGTACAGTACAATTTCAAACGCGCTTTAAGCGGAACGCTATATGTCAGCCCTCTATCAATACATTCTTCGATCGAATAACGAGGAGGATCAACAAAGTAATCAAGGAACTCCAAGACGAACTGGTTTCTTGTATCAGTAATCGGGAAGTTCTCCATGAAGGTATTGTATAAACCTTCCTTACCTCTCTCTTCTGATTTCGTTTCTAATTGAAAGAAATCTTTAAAAGACTTAACCTGAATATCCAAAAAGTCTGGATAGGCAGGAATATTCTTTGTAGAGGCAAAATTTAGTCTTTCAGTCTGATTTGTGATCATCAATGGACAAAAAATTTTGATTAGAATTTGAATTGTATTTTACTTATAAATCTCTTTATACGCAAAATGGTTTAGGCCTTTGGGAAGCTCCCAAGACCTAAACCTAAAATATTTTTTAGAAAAAAACTATTTAAGCTCTACTACAGCTCCAGCTTCTTCTAATGATTTTTTAAGACCTTCAGCCTCATCTTTAGAAACTCCTTCTTTGATGTTAGCTGGTGTAGAATCTACGATATCTTTAGCTTCTTTTAATCCTAAACCTGTTAATTCTTTAACAGCTTTAACTACAGCTAATTTAGAAGCTCCAGCTTCTTTTAATACAACTGTAAACTCAGTTTGCTCTTCAGCAGCCTCAGCAGCTCCACCTGCAACTACTACAGCAGCAGCAGCTGGTTCGATTCCATACTCATCTTTTAATATAGTTGCTAATTCGTTAACTTCTTTTACAGTTAAGCTAACTAATTGTTCTGCGAATTGTTTCAAATCTGCCATTTTTCTATCTTTTAATGATTTGTAAAAATATAATTTATTAATGTGCGTTCTAATGAACTTTAAAAACTAAGTTTAGTCGGTGACTATTCTTCGTCTTTAAATTGGTTTTTAAGAGCTGAAATAACTCTTTGAGCTGGTGATTGAAGTAATCCAATGATTTCTCCAATAACTTCTTCTTTAGATTTAAGAGCAACTAATGCATCTAAATTCTCATCTCCAACATAAACTTCCTCATTGATATAAGCTCCTTTCAAAGCTGGAATCGCTGATTTCTTTCTGAAGTCTTTGATGATTTTAGCAGGTCCATTTGCAACTTCTGCAAATAAAACAGCACTATTTCCTTTTAAAGTAGAAGGTAACTCTTCGTAATTTTTATCTGAAGCTTCCATCGCTTTTGCAAGCAATGTATTTTTAACTACTTCAATTTTAATTCCAGCTTTGTTACAAGCTCTTCTTAAATTTGAAGTAACTTCAGCATTCAATCCTGATATATCTGCGATATAGAAGATATTAGCGTCAGCTAACTTAGCTTTTAAATCTTCTATCGCTACTGCTTTCTGTTCTCTAGTCATACGAATAATTATTAATTTACCAATTATACTGCTTTAGGATCTAAAGCAATAGCAGGGCTCATAGTACTAGATATATTAATAGACTTGATATACGTACCTTTAGCTGCAGTTGGTTTTAATTTGATTAATGTTTGGATTAATTCAGCTGCATTCTCAGTAATTTTATCAGCTTCGAAAGAAACTTTACCGATTGATGCGTGAACAATACCAGTTTTATCAACTTTAAAATCGATTTTACCAGCTTTCACTTCTTGAACAGCTTTCGCTACGTCCATAGTAACAGTTCCTGTTTTAGGGTTTGGCATTAAACCTCTTGGTCCTAATATACGACCTAAAGGACCTAATTTACCCATAACAGCAGGCATAGTGATGATAACATCTACATCTGTCCAACCGTCTTTGATCTTTTGTAAGTACTCGTCTAATCCAACATAGTCAGCACCAGCAGCTAAAGCCTCAGCTTCTTTATCTGGAGTAACCAATGCCAACACTCTTACATCTTTACCTGTTCCGTGAGGTAATGTAACTACACCACGCACCATTTGATTTGCTTTACGTGGATCAACTCCTAAACGTACTGCGATATCTACTGATTCGTCAAATTTTGCAGAAGCAACTTCTTTAATCAATGCAGATGCATCTTTCAAAGAATACAATCTATTCTTCTCGATTTTAGCTGCAGCTTCTTTTTGCTTTTTTGTTAATTTTGCCATTTCTTCTTTCTTTTACAATTAAAAAGGAGCAGTTCCAGTTACAGAAATTCCCATAGATCTTGCAGTACCTGCAATCATACTCATAGCTGCTTCAACAGTAAATGCATTTAAATCAGGCATTTTGTCTTCTGCGATAGCACGAACTTGTTCCCAAGTTACGCTAGCTACTTTTTTTCTATTAGGCTCACCAGATCCAGATTTCACTTTTGCAGCCTCTAATAATTGAACAGCAGCAGGTGGCGTTTTAACAACAAAGTCAAATGATTTGTCTTTGTACACAGTAATTTGTACTGGTAAAATTTTACCGGGTTTATCTTGTGTTCTAGCATTAAATTGCTTACAGAACTCCATGATGTTAACTCCAGCAGCCCCCAAAGCAGGTCCAACCGGTGGCGAAGGATTCGCTGCACCTCCCTTAACTTGTAGTTTAACTACTTTACTAATTTCTTTTGCCATTTCTTAAAAAAATTTGGCACATCTCTATTGGAAGCAAAGATGTGATTATTGTAACATTATAATTTTTCTACTTGTGTAAAACTTAACTCTAACGGTGTTTTTCTTCCAAAAATCTTAACCATTACTTCTAGTTTACGTTTTTCTTCATTAATGTTTTCGATTGTACCATCGAATCCATTGAATGGTCCATCGATAACTTTCACTGACTCTCCAACTTCATAAGGAATTAATCCTGCCTCAACTTTAACAGCTAGTTCATCAACTCTACCTAACATTCTGTTTACTTCAGACTCACGTAAAGGAAGTGGATCTCCACCTCTTTCACCTCCTAAGAAACCAATAACACCTGTTATCGATTTAATAGCATGAGGAACTTCTCCTGTTAAGTTAGCTTCAATCATAACATAACCCGGAAAGTAAACACGTTCTGTAGTTTTCTTCTTCCCATCTTTTACAGTAACTACTTTTTCAGTAGGTACTAATACTTGTGATAAGTAATCTGATAAACCTAAGCGAGCTATCTCAGTTTCGATATAATTCTTAACCTTATTCTCCTGTCCACTTACCGCACGAACCACATACCATTTTTTGACACTTGTATCAGCCATAATTTATTCTTTATTTCTCTAAGCAGTCGCCCAATTATAAAATACCCCTAATGCTCTTCCGAACGCAGTGTCTACACCCCACGTTGCTAAAGAAAACAAAATTGCAAAAATAGCAACTATTATAGTGTATCGCTGAACTTCTGACCACGGAGACCAAGTAACATTACTTTTTAACTCTGTGAAAGCATCTGATATGTAATTAAAAACCTTTGCCATGTTAATATTGTTTTTGCACGGGTGGAGGGATTCGAACCCCCATCAACGGTTTTGGAGACCGCTATTCTACCCTTGAACTACACCCGTTTGTTAATAAAAGTCAGTGGCCTTAACCACTGACTTTAATGTTTATTTATCCTAAATAATTAGTCTAAAATTTCAGTTACCTGACCAGCACCAACTGTTCTACCTCCTTCACGGATAGCAAAACGTAGTCCTAATGATAATGCGATTGGGCTTAATAACTCAACATTGATAGTTAAGTTATCTCCAGGCATAACCATCTCTACTCCTTCTGGTAATTGGATAGTTCCAGTTACGTCAGTTGTACGTACGTAGAACTGTGGACGGTAGTTGTTATGGAATGGAGTGTGACGTCCACCTTCTTCTTTTTTCAAGATATAAACCTCAGCTTTGAATTTAGCGTGTGGTTTTACTGAACCTGGTTTACAAATAACCATACCACGACGGATATCAGTTTTGTCAATACCTCTCAATAATAAACCTACGTTATCTCCAGCTTCTCCACGGTCTAAGATTTTACGGAACATCTCAACTCCTGTTACAGTAGAAGTTAATTTGTCAGCTCCCATACCGATGATCTCTACTGGATCTCCTGTATTAGCAACTCCAGTTTCGATACGTCCTGTAGCAACAGTTCCACGTCCTGTAATTGTAAATACATCTTCAACTGGCATTAAGAATGGTTTCTCATTGTCACGCACTGGCTCTTCGATCCAAGCATCAACTTCATCCATTAAATGTAATAATGCATCAACCCATTTTTGCTCTCCGTTTAATGCTCCTAAAGCAGAACCTTGAACTACTGGTCCATTATCACCGTCATATTGGTAGAAAGATAATAAATCTCTAACTTCCATTTCAACTAGCTCTAATAACTCAGCATCATCAACTAAGTCAACTTTGTTTAAGAACACAACGATTCTTGGAATACCTACTTGGCGTCCTAAAAGGATGTGCTCACGTGTTTGTGGCATTGGTCCATCAGTAGCAGCAACTACTAAGATAGCACCATCCATTTGAGCAGCACCAGTAACCATGTTTTTCACATAATCCGCGTGACCTGGACAGTCAACGTGTGCATAGTGACGATTTTTTGTTTGGTACTCTACGTGTGAAGTATTAATTGTAATACCACGTTCTTTCTCTTCTGGAGCATTATCAATTGAATCAAATGAACGAGCTTCTGAGAATCCTGCATCAGCTAATACTTTAGTAATAGCAGCAGTAGTTGTAGTTTTACCGTGGTCAACGTGTCCGATAGTACCGATGTTTAAGTGCGGTTTCGAACGGTCAAAAGTTTCCTTTGCCATGATTTAATAATTTAATCTTAGTTATATAATTAGTGTTCAAATATAATAAAAAAACCTGAGCCAATGACGGGATTTGAACCCGTGACCTCTTCCTTACCAAGGAAGCACTCTACCCCTGAGCTACACCGGCAGATGTCTCTTATTCTCTGTGGGGAGAGCAGGATTCGAACCTGCGAAGGTTACCCAACGGATTTACAGTCCGTCCTCGTTGGCCGCTTGAGTATCTCCCCTCAATCTATTGTCTGTCTTATTTTTCTTTGAGCCGATGGAGGGACTCGAACCCACGACCTGCTGATTACAAATCAGCTGCTCTAGCCAACTGAGCTACACCGGCAAATGACTCAATAGAAAAAGTCCGCTATTTCTAACGGACTGCAAATGTATATATTTTATTGATTAAAAAAAACAATTTACTTATTTTTTTAAATTAATGAGCTTTCATTTTCTCTTTGTGTTTCACAACTAATCTCTCCAAAGCATCTGCTCCAGCATCAACCCCTTCTTCAAAACTTTTGCAGGTTTTCTTAACAATCATTTCATCTCCGGGAACCAATAATTTTATCTCAGTTGTTTTATTTTCTTTGTCCGCACTGTTTTCTAATTTAAAGAATACATCAACTGAAACTATTTTATCATAAAACTTTTCAATCTTAGACAAACGTTCATTTGAAAAATCTACCAACTTACGATCAACATTAAAATTAATTGCTTGAATGTTCACTTTCATAATTAACGGTTTTAAAAGGTTATTTTTTACTATTCTTCCCTCTCGGATGCGAACTTTGATAAACTTTCTTTAACTCTCCAAGATTAATCTGTGCATAACCCTGAGTAGTTGATAAGCTTTCATGCCCCATTAATTCTTTTATTGAATTAATATCAGCCCCACCTTCTAAGAGGTGTGTTGCAAACGAATGACGTAACATATGAGGACTCTTCTTTTCCTTTGATGTTATATTACTAAAGTAACCATTTATAATTCGATACACAAACATTTCATCTACTTTATTCCCTGAAACTTTTGTTAAAAAAGCCTTCTGCCCGACATCTTCTCCAACTACTTTGCGTCTTGCTATCACATATTTTTTCAAAACCTCTTCTAAACTACTCAACATAGGAACGATACGTTCTTTTGCTCCTTTTCCATAAATTTTAACTTGGTGCAAATAAAAATCAACATCATCTACATCGATAGCGACAAGCTCAGCCCTACGCAATCCCAAACAATACAACATCTCTATAATCACTAAATCCCGTAAGCTTTCAAAATCCTCCTTACCTACAAACAAAGCGCGTACTTCCTCTATCTCCTTTACAGAAAAAGGCAATTGCAACTTTTTCTCTACTTTCAAAGAACGATGTAAAAAAAGCGGGTTCGTGTCCACAGCTTCGATGCGAAGCAAAAACTTATAAAACGAACTCAGAGCACTAGTTTTTCTATTAATAGAACGACTAGTCAACCCTCTTTCAGACAATTCTACTATCCACAAACGCACCCCTTCATACCCCTTCATCAGATAGTCCATTGACAAATCCTCCATAAAAAGGAGAAAATCACCTATATCCCCTTTATATGCCTCTACCGTTTTATCAGAATACTTTCGCTCTTTCTGAATATACTCAATAAACTTTTCTAAATTTTCTGACATAAAAAAACCGTTGCAACAAAGTTAATACTTTATTACAACGGTTACATTTTTTATTCAATTACTTACTAGATTTCTACTGCATCTCTTAAGTGTTGAACATATGCAGCTTTTTGCATCTTGTCTCTTTTAACTACAGACGGTTTATGGAATGCCTGACGAGATCTTAACTGACGTAAAGTTCCTGTTCTGTCAAATTTTCTTTTATAGCGCTTAAGTGCTCTATCAATATTTTCTCCGTCTTTAATTGGAATGATTAACATGTTTTCATACACCTCCTCTCATTAGTGGTGCAAAAGTAAAACTTTTTTTATTCATCACAATAAAAATATCAATTTTTATTGTTTTTTTTTCAATCTACCCTATAGTCATCATGACAAGTGGCATACAGAAACTTAAAATCATCGAAATTATTGTATACAAAAAATAGCTCATCATACCTTTAAAAGCAGTATCTATTAAACCATTATCTCTGCTCTCTAAAGCATTCTTCGCTTTAGAAGAAAAAGTAAACAAACCTACAGCTGCTAAAACTTGAACCGCTAAAACTATCAAATTAAATAGACCGTAAATAACACTTAACTTAAATCCTGAGAAAACATTTATAATTGAAAACGCTGCTCCAATAAATCCAAGTACTGCTAAAAACATTCCCCAACTAGAAATGCTTTTGATATAATTCTGTGCATTAACTGTAAATGCCAGTTTTTTATTTTCAAATTCCATATTTGTTATTTTTTAAAATTCTTATACTATAATCCACTTAGTCCAGCCATAAGCATACCTCCAAATGCAATAACTGCAAGTATGACAAATACAATTGAAACTATTGCCAATATTCCACATCCCATGAAATAAGTCTTCAAGTCTTTTAATCCCAATTCTAAACTCTGATTGTCTTCATTCATTATCCCCGAAGTTGTCTGAGATCCAAAACGAAGTAACTTAACCATTAAGAATATGAATATTACCGTAAATACCAGTAAAAACAATCCTAAGAAAGTAAAAACTCCTGCTCCTAACAGAGCCATTCCTGGCACCATACTAGCCATAGAAGAACCTCCGACCATAAATCCTAAAGAAGCTAGAACTAGAATGAATGCAAAGACAAATCCTATTATACTTATTCCTTTAGTATAAGAACTAGTTTTTTCTAAATGAAACCTAGTTTCTGTTGGAACTGTAATAAGCTCCCTGTCATCTACCATGTTGTTAAAATCCATTTCAATCAATTTTTTTAAATATTAAATCAGGATTAAAGATACTTAATTTTATGTTAATACAAATATTTGTTAATAAAAAAAACAACTATAACTATAAAAACCATTACCTCAACAAGTATATTCCCGTAATTATCAAAATATTAAATAATTTCAATAACCTTTTAACCTTAACAAAATCTTCAACACTTCTTCAATATTTCTACATAGTTAAGTCTACAATAACCCTTTTTCTTGAAACAATATTGAAGTAGTCTTGGCATATTCTTGAATATCTTGTCCTTTACATAACACAAAAGTCAACTTCACATCTTTTATGGCTACACCTACAAAAAGTATAGACATCACCAAACTCATTGTTTTTATAAAAACACTTATTATTTTCACAGTACAATTATACTAAAGCACCATAAGGCATCTATAGATATTTTTGGAGCTTTGTTTATTATTCTATTAAAGTAAAGAGAAATCAACAAAACCTTGTTATCCATTTTACTTCTACTTAATTCTCCGCTAACCAACTCTTAAATTCACCTACTCTTTCTCTACTCACAATTACCTCGTCTGCATAATTCTTCATAGACAGTTTTAATCGGGAAGTAGATAATTGTATAATCTGTTCTATATAATCGATACACACTACTTGAGATCTATTTACTCGAAAGAATTTCTCTGGATTAACCATTTTTACAGCTGCTTCTATAGAGCCTTCTTCTAACAGATGAGCCCTTCCTTCTACTGTAGAGATATACACCCCTCTATCTTCTCTATAAAAACACACTACCTCATCTACCAACACCATTTTAATCTGCATACCTACCTTTATCATTAGCCGTTTAGCATAGTTATTCCCTCCAATACTTTGCCTTAGACTTTCTACTGTTTGCGTAGTATTGCGTTGTTGGGCTTTGTACTTATTAATAGCTCCTAACAACTCTGTTGACTCTATCGGTTTAAGTAGATAATCAACACTGTTTAGCTTAAATGCCTTAATAGCATAGTGATCAAAACTCGTAACAAAGATGATAGCACTTTTAACTTCTATTTGTTCGAATATCTCTAATGACAGCCCATCTGCCAACTGTATATCCGCAAAAATCAAATCAGGTTGCTCATGCTGTACAAACCAAGGGATAGCCTCACTTACAGAATACAGCGTATGCTGAACTTCTAATCCAAGCTTTTCTAATTCTCTACTTAATAACCTCGCAGCAGGTTTCTCGTCTTCTATAATTACTATTTTCATCAGCTATCTTTTCTAACCAGAGGTATTCTAACACTAAAACTATCTTCTAAATCTTTTATCACGATATCTTGTTTAAACAACAACATGCTTCGCTTAGACAAATTCTGTAATCCTAATCCAGTCGAATCTACTTGCTTTGGTTTTGCACATTTCTCATTACACAACACCAATCCGTTCTCTCCTATTCTCAATTCTACACGAATCTTCCCTTCTGAAGGAATAGTATTATGCTTCACCACATTCTCTATTAATATCTGCAAACTCAATGTTGGTACTTCTACATCACCATATTTAAATACCTTATCATCAATGCTAAAATCAATAGCATCGTCGTATCTCACATTCAATAAATATACATAATCCGCTATAAACTTCAGCTCATCAGATAGCGCACACGACGTATAATCAAGCTTCTCTAACACATAGCGATATATCTTGGAGAACGATCGGGCGAATTGTTCCGCCTTCACAGGGTCTTCCTGAATAGTGCTAATCAGCACGTTCATATTATTAAACAAGAAGTGTGGTGATAACTGCTCTTTCATACTCGCTATCTGACTTTTTTGTAACGCTATCTCAATCTCTTTATTTTTCAATTCCAACAATCTCATCTGATCATTATAGGCAAATACAAATACAACAAGTAAAATAAATACACTAATCAACACAATAGCTAAAAAATTGCCAAAACGCATATGGTCTCCATTATAAAAATCTGTAAAAGAAAGATCATAAAAGAGATTGAGCATTATGGCTAAAAACAAGTAATAGGACACAACAGAAGTTACCATTCCATTTATAAAGAATGCTATATTACTAGCCTTTTTACTCAGCAGTCCATTTATCTTCTTCTCATGTCTTTCTATTCCCCAAGAGACAAAACTACTTGTAACGAAATTAGCCAAATAAATAAGTACAGATAAAACAAATGAGAAGAATGTAGCCTTCTGAAAACGAGTATTGCCAAACAACTCAAAAAAGCTCATTCCTTTATCTTGAAAAGAAAAATACGATATCGTTAAACTTAAGATTATTCCAAAGCTGGTAGCTAATAGAATATGTCGACGCCAATTAATAACCATAGTTCCCATGTATAAAAATCTAAATTACAACAAAGACAGTAACAATTATTTTCCTTTACACAATTCTTGTGTTTTTAATGCCCAATCTTTTCCCCATGCTGGATAGAATGGCACATCACTCTTCTGTTTATCGAACAATTCTATCGACTTCTCTACCATCTTGCAATAATAAACCATATCTACTTTCATAAACTTAGCACTATTAATCTGAAAACTTGCCACAGAGTACACCGCTCTAGGATTAGTAGGATCTAACTCTATCGCCTTATCATACGTCTTATTAATAATCGGAGTCTGCACCATCCCTTTATTCATCGGATCAGTAATCAACTCTAGCGTCTCATTCATTCCCTTCAGTACATACCACTCACTTCCTCCTTTGTCTAACCATTGATCTATTAGTACACGATTAGCCGCTACGATATCCTCTATATCATCAGTATGTGGATTATTAAATCCTCCTGTGATACTAATAAACACCTTGTAGTACACAGGTATCCAGTTCTCTTTATCAGACATCGCTATACGGTCTAACATAGCCACTGCTTCTTTCGATTGTCCGCTTTGCCATTGTTGCAACGCTTTTTGCATTCCTACTTCGTATTTAGATTGTCCGAAACTCATTACACTAAATACACCGAATAATAAAATCAATATCTTTTTCATCTTTTTCATCTTTCTAATTATTTAATTACACAACAAATCTACACTGACTATCAAACCTTAAAAAAACGAACTGCGCGAACTGTTGTTTTTACTGTTTATATCGTATTACAAATTCTCTAATTGGTTCTTCTTCTTATCTGCACTTATCGTCCACATAAACCCTACATATACAAATCGCTTTGCAGAAGCATTTGTAATATCTGGTTGTCCTCCATGTTGATTAAACTGATAAGCATATACAGGATTTCTACCTAACAAATTATCTACAGATAAATACACTATCTTTTGTCCACTGAATAGATAAGCCCAACTCATACTCACATTGTGTATGGGACTACTCTCATAAGTAGCTTTATTAGTTGTATTTATATCGTGGAAGTGACGTGGACTGCTATAATTATACGTCATACTCACCTGAGATTTCCATTGCTCTATCCAGTACTTCGTCACCACAAAGAAGTTGTGCTTCACTACATAAGACGGCTGTATCCATTCGTTCCAATACATTTCTTTGCGTTGAGAGTCTATATAAGT
Organism: Myroides oncorhynchi; assembly: GCF_020905415.1. Taxonomy (NCBI): domain Bacteria; kingdom Pseudomonadati; phylum Bacteroidota; class Flavobacteriia; order Flavobacteriales; family Flavobacteriaceae; genus Myroides; species Myroides oncorhynchi. The sequence continues at coordinate 732,230 of NZ_JAJJMP010000001.1, forward strand.
ATAGGTTACCCAATAGCTAAAATTCTTAAACGTGATATTATCTTTCCAAAATAGGTCAAATCCCTTTGCATATCCCTCTCCTAACTGAGCATACTCACTTGGCTTACCTAATGGCGTTAAGAGCAACTTACTATAATCTTTATAAAATAACTCCGCTCTCAATAGACGCTTTCTAAATTCATAGGTATAGTTCAGTATATAATGATTGGCCTGCATCCAGTCTTCTTGTTTCATTGCTAATGACTGCTCTAAGTTCATCGCTTGATTAAACACCCCATATGAGAAAGACATCTGATGCTTAGGAGTCAACTGATAGGTCAACATTGCACGTGGCTCTACTGTCCAATCCGATATAGCCGAATATTTACTTACTCTCACTCCCGCTCTCAATGACAAGTCTGATGTTATCTTCCAATTGTTCTCAAAAAACAGTGCCCATCTATTCGCATCTGTACCTAAGTCTTCTGATCTACTTCCTTTACTTCTTGTCAAATCTAACTTAGAAGCCTGTACATCTATCCCGACAAAAGACTGAAACTGCCCATTCCACTGATAAGACAACTTCACCTTCTGATTCACATCCCAACTAATCTTCTTTATACTCAAATCATTGCTATCTCCTGTATAATCTATATATCCTAATCCCGTACCTACATCTAATCTCATATAAGGAGTTAGCTTCTTAAAGTACACGCTATTCATATACACATTACTCGACTTAAAGCCTAATGTATCTACTCTATTACTTGGTTGTACCTCTTGCTCGTACTTGATAGTAGAGAAATCTACAGCAGTATATAACTTATATCCACCGTCCTTAATCTCGCGCTTATACATCATCTCTCCTGAAGCTGTAGAGAAAGGTTTTTTAGTATTATATCGCTGTTTTACCACTGCTGTATAGGCTCCTAAGTTTAGATAGTTTAGACTATATGACAGCGAGTTCTTGCCCCACTGATGTGTCTGTGCGAAGCTTCCTCCTACAGTAGAGATAGAATAATCTCTACGTGACGGATCTATCTCATCTGATGTATCTAACTGCAATACTCCTGATAGCGCATCTCCAAACTCTGCGCTATACCCTCCTGCTGAGAAGGACATCCCCTTAAACAGAAACGGATTAAACTTAGAACGCACGGGCACATTACCTACAGAAGAGGTATAAGGTTGAAACACCCTTACTCCATTGACGAATATACCACTCTCCTCTGCTCTACCTCCACGTATCAGTAGTCTCCCGTCTTCTCCATTGGTCTGCGCTCCTGGCATGGTACTTAATACTCCCATAATATTACCAGGGCTACCTGCAGTACTCACTACATCCATTGCATTTAATCCTATACTCTCTGCGCGTCCTCTCATATTCTTGCTATTCGTAGTAATAAGTATCTCTCCCATCACCTCATCTTGCCCACTTAATACAAAATGTCCATTATAATTCTCCTTTGTATTGATCTCTACATCGAGATTACCATATTGTAGGTGCATTAACTTCAGTACTCCACTCACTACTGTATCTGTAACTGTAAAACTGAAATACCCTTTCGCATCGGTCAATGCTCCTTCAAAGCTATCTTCAAGGTACACATTCACATTCTCGATTGGCTTATTCTTATCGTTTACCACTGTACCCGATAGTTGAATCTGTTGTGCCTGCACAGCACCTAAACATAAGGTTAATAACAGACATAGTAGTGTTCTCATCTTTCTTCTTGATTAATTCTATCACAAACCTACATCTCCTCTCCCTCCTCAGAAAAAGTACCTGCGCGAATGGTTAGTTTTAATGCTCGAATGGGGAGAATGGTTGACAGTGTACGGTTGACAGTTGACAGTCTGTGCGGAATGAATGATTCTTGTTCACTTATAGATATAAAAAAACGGCTAATAGCTCTTATGCCATTAACCGTTTTACTTTATGTACTTATATCTTACTTTCTACTATTTTCTCTAAGCAACTCAACTAATTGATAAACTAATGTTACTGGGTTTTGTTGTGAGTAAGATAATTCCATCTGTGTCTCATATAACCTCTTTGCATTCTTAATGGCTAAGTCTATACTTCCCTTATCGGCAAGTATACTATACATCGCCTCACATTGCTTTCGTTCCTTACCAACTTTACTATAATTTAAGTCAAGCTTCTTACTCAAGTATTCATAATAACTCAAGTTTCGCACCTCAAAAAAATTATGTAAGTGGTTGATGTTTAAAGTTAACAGTATTTAGTAAGAGTTCAAAATCTTCTATACTTGATATTACTTTAGCTGTAAACTCTACAATATCAATGTTGTCAATGAATTTTTCAATAAATTCCAAAATTAGACTTACAACAGCTAATATCCTTATATTTAATTTGTGTTCAATATAGTCTTGTTTCAAATCTTTAAACAACCCGCCTAAGGTTTCATAAGCTTCCATACGGTATCGAATACTAGCAAGTAAATACTGAGTCATTGTAATTGTTATTTGTGCAATGTGAACATCGAAGTTCGTTGACTGACATTTTCCAAGTTTAAAGAGTTGCTTCGCTTCTTTAAAAAAAACTTCAATTGACCACCTAATACTGTAAATTTCAATTGCTTTGATAAAAGTTAATGTGGTGTCTGTAGCTATTAAAGTATGCCATTTACCATTCTGACCACGTTTTGAAATAAAAACAGCAACTTTAAGTCCATCGATTTCAGATATGTAGTGATAATAATAGTAATTAAGTTTACGACATCTTTTAGGCTTAAGTTGCTGTTTCTTAAGTTGTGAAATGGTCTTAACTTTGGATTCAACTTCAATTTTACTATTGTATTTATACATTCCAATAATATGAATTGTCTTGCCAAGACTACGTATTTTTTTAAGTAAACTAATACTAGTAAACCAAGTATCCATTAAAACATAATCTATTGCTATTTTACGCTTTATAATCCTTGAAAACATTTGTATTAGTACATCCGTCTTCTTTTTGTTTAGTTCTGTATATCTTTTTGAAGCAACCGTTTTAGGGCATCTAGTGGTCTTTTTTTGCTCTTTACGTTGCTTTATTGTTAAACCATATTTTTGTTTTGATTTTTTATTCTCACGATGTAAACTAAAATCAATTGGAATAAAAATACTCCCATTCCAATATCCTGCTACTAGTAATTTGAATCCTAGATAGTATGTCTTTGAAACATGATTGTATATTTTTGAGATACCTTCGATAGTTTCTCCTGTTTTATGAAGGTCTGTATCATCAAAAATTAAACACTTCGTAGCATTTTCTGTTGAAGTAAAAAGCTCCTCCTTTTGTAAATATTGTTTTACAAACTGAAATAGAAATGATCTCCAATTGATGTTTTGATTTGCTAAAAGTCGATAGTAAGAATCTTTACCACATAAACTTATACCTGAGTTTTTGCTACTGACAAGTTCATTAATGCTTTGAATACCAATAATAGAAAAGACTAAGAGTGAACCGATTAATTGTTCAAAAGAATAACCCGCTTTCTTGCACCAGTTAAATTGGTTTTTATTTTTATTGAATCCTAAAATATTTAGATGCGCCTGTAGATATTCAGAACTCATCCAAACCTTTTTAAACTTTCCTTTTAATTCTTCAACTTTAGTAATATCTTCGTGTTGTAGCATGTTTTGTACTTTGTGTGTGGTAACTTAAAGATACAATAAAACCAAGGGAACCCCCTTGGTTTGCATGCTATTTTTTTATCCTTTTAAACCCTGTGAAATAGGGGTGCGAAACTTGAGATAATAATACTCTCGTCTGTTTTTTTGATCGAAGTATTCAAAGTGTAAACAATGCCACAGTTCAAAAGAATCATTAGAATAAGCCACTTTAATATTATGTCCCTTTGCCTTAGTTATGGCATTATCATAAGCAGAAATCTCTTTTTCTCCCTGATTAATATCCATATCAAACACACTCCACACCTGATCATATTTATCTGCTTTCATCAACTCTATGGTCAAATCAACTAATTGCTCTTTAGTCTGACCATAAGACACAGCCTTTACAGTACAGCTTACTACAGGAAAAGACTTAAAGTACAACTCCTCTGACTGTCCTTCACAAACAATCAAAATAGTCTTGCGCATCTCTAAGTGACTTACTTTAATAGCAATATCACCTGTACGTCTTAACCAAGGTTTATCCCCTTTCTTATCTGTTACCTTTATAGCTCTAGTTTTCTTCCCCATCGTCTATCAAGTCAAATAGTTTATTGAAATCACCAAGATAAGGAATTGCGCCGAACTTTCCTTTAATATATTCCTCTTCAAAAGAAGCTGAATTACGCACTCCTTTAAACTCAATCAAACTATACAAATGACTTGCTCCCATAGAATCTTTCTCCACAAAGTCTATTTGGTCTTTTCTAAACATCTTATTATCTAAGAGATTAATATCATGTGTAGTAAAGACCAGCTGTGGCGAAGTCTTACTATTCTTTTGAAACAATCTTATAATCTCTCTTGTTAACATAGGATGAAACCTTGCATCAAACTCATCAATAATCAATGGCGTCTCATTCTTAAATGCTTCATAGATACACGGCGCCATCTCAAACAGTTTTTTTGTTCCTTCGGATTCATCAAAGAAAGCTATAGCTCCCATAAACACCTCTTTCCCCTCCTCATCAAATACTGGTCTTTTAGAAGCAAGAAACTTATCTGAATCCTTCATACTTAATGAGCTTTCTTCTCTTGTCTCAAAAAAAAACACATCTCTAATTCCAATATCCCCTACTTTTAAAATATTAAGTATATACGTTTTAAGCTTCTCATCCTTCATTGCTTCTTCAGCAGTTTGTTGTAATTTTTTATCACCCAAACCACTAACTATATTAATTGAAGAGATAGATTTAACCACATTCGATGAAATCTCTGCAATACCAAAAGAAGACAATGTTGTTAACAGAAGAGCATTAGGCCTAAATAGCTTTTTATCATCATTCTTACTACCCAAAACATTAAGTAACATTTCCCCTTCATTGAATGACGTTTTATTTAACTCAATTATTACCATTCCTTCTCTAATAAACAAAGGCTCCTCACGCTTACCTTTTCTAGTATATAACCATTCTGAATGCACTTCATCTCTACCAACCTCAAAACCATAACGGTAACGAACTCCTTTATCCCAAAAAACAAGTTGAAAATAAGCTGGTTTCTCTATAGTCTCAACAGAAAAAAGAAAGGGCATAATACCCTTCAATAAAGTTTTATCTACAACCGAGTTTTGTACAATATCAATAAATGTAGACAAAGCCTGAATAATATTACTCTTCCCACTTGCATTAGCACCATAGATAGCTTTAGTCTTTAGCAGCTTTATATCTATACCTACCTTAGAGATACGATTATTATCATCTACCTCTGCGTATTTTGACACAGACTTAGTCGCCATCATATTAAGCGTATTAATATCTTTAAAGGACCTAAAGTTACCCACACTAAATTCCTGAATATACATTATTTCTAAATTTGTTTAAAAATACGCAAATATAAAGATAACACCAAGAATAAAATATTATATTAACGCAAGACAATATAGAACTAATCCAAAAACGGCTAATAGCTCTATACTATTAACCGATTTATATCCTCTAAAAATTTAAATAATCTACCGTACCTGTCATCTCTGCCCATCGTGCTGATAAGAACTTAGCATAGTGCTGTGCTGATAAACCATAACTACCTAATGAGTGTCCTTCATTAACCTCAACCAAGACAGTATCTCCTGTCTCAGTCACACCGAAGTCTAAGGCATAAGCATTAGGTTGATTATCAAAATCTGCTATTGCACGTCGCACTACCTCCACATCTATTACTTTACCCCAATCTCCTTTATATCGTCTGATATCGAGTATCTCTTTATAACGTATAAAGCATCTAAACTCTGTCTTAAAATCCACTATCTCAGAACACAATACTACAGTAGGCTTGTCCGCATCTATCAATCCTATAAAATCAAGTTCACTATTAAACACCTTACCTGCAAACTTCTTAGTTTCCACATCAGGCTTTACAAATATCCCAAAGCGTTCATTTTCTAAGATCTCCTCTAAAGTACTCTTCCAAATCTCTCTCTTCAAGTATTTCTTTAGTTCTAGTGGATAATCTATTCCTGTCAAATCTAAATCTACACCCACATTCTTTAACCTCTTTCTGACATTGCCAATACCACCTACTAAAACATCTTCGGGACTAATCTCTATTATACCATCTACATCATAGTATTTGATAACTTCATAACCAAAGTGTTTAAACCCCTCATTGGCTATAAAAGCATTCACGTTATAAAATTCTCCGTCTTTATCTGTTTGTATATATGCTCTCATTATTGTTGCTTTTTAAAATACACCTTAGGACTATGGTAATAACGTCCTTATCGCATAATAATTATCCACAGAATATGTCCTGTTGACGATAGGAAACATCTCATCAATAATTTTACGCATTGAAAATATTGAAACTATGCATCTTACCATCGAAGTCTAAATCCTTATCATAACGCAGTTTCTGTTAACCTCTTTATTTACCCTACAAACCCAATAATCACCAACATTGCTAAATTAATTCCAAAGAAAATACAGATAATAAGTAACAACTTTCTCATAACCCCGAAAGCTTCACCTAATAGTTCTTCTGAACCTTGTGACATACCTTTTCGTAGCAATCTGTTTAGTGATAGTAACCGTATCGAAGCATAACTACTCAATACGAAACTTAGAAGATTCATAAATACTGGTGGGTACTCTTGCACCGATAACCTAACGAATAATTCAAAAAAACTTACTAAGGCTATCACAGCACAAAACACAATTAGAGGAATTATCCAATTACTAATGCGTTTTAAGTATATTAATGATTGCACTGTCAAAATCAACTTTTGACTATTTTGACTTACTTCATTATCCATTACTTCATTATTATATAAGTTAAAAATACAGTCATAATAATCCCTAAAATAGAACTAGTAATAATAACAATTATACGACTAAGGTTACCGAAACTATGCTCTAATTTCTCACTATTTCTTGCCTTTAATGCTAATTCTAAAGAGGAACTAAATCTATATAAAAGGTAGCATACATAAATAACCACTAAGATTAACAATAGGAAACACAAAGCCACATAGCTCAAATTTAGATTTATAAGACTTAAAAATACAATGACCAAATATTGACCAACAGAGGGCACATTCGCACTCGTAAGAAAAAAATCAAACATTAACAGTATTACTAACTGTGCCAAGATCAACATTAATAACACTTTTGCCAACACTCCTGTACGCCTTAAGTGAACAGTGGATATAACTGACAACTCTATTTCTTTTTCTGTATGTACCTTTATTTCTGTATCCATTTTAGCTCATTTTTTTTATAATACATAGATACAAAAAATTGTATCTCTACTGTGTTATTACATACAACACTCCCGTATGACCATCGAAGTCAAAAGCCCTATCATAACGCAGTCCTATCTTCTCCAACACTTTTATCGAAGCGATATTATCCTTCATCGCTCTACCGATGATTACCTTTTGTCTTAATTGACTGAAGCCATAGTCAAGACAAGCCTTTGCGCTCTCTGTAGCATATCCCATATTCCAATACTCCTCATAGAAGCGAAAGCCGATATCTGTCTCATCTATATCAGCATTATACTTTAATCCACACCATCCTAAAAAAGCATTATCCTCTTTGCGTATGACTGCCCATCGCCCATAACCATTTCTTTTATAATCGCTATAGTTCGCTAAGAAAACATGTGCTTCCTCTACATCACTAAATGTATCATCTCCCGTATAACGAATCACATTAGGATTTAGATTTAATTGATAGAAGTTTTCTGCATCTGCTGTAGTCAACTCTCTTAATAACAATCGTTCTGTTTCTATTATATATTCCACTATTTTCCTTCTCTAAAATTATAATCTAAGGTAGCAACTATTTTTTAACAAAGTGATTTTCTCATTAATAATCATACTAACTCCACTAACCTATCCAAATGGCTGCTAGAAACATACTCTATATTAAGTTTAAATTCATTGCCTACTTATTGAAGAATACAAGAACTATAAAAGGAGAGTTCTTCGACAAATGACCACTTAACTACCACTATTCACTTGCTATACTCCATGAATTGTCGAATAACTTGCTATCAAGCCTTGTATTTACTACGATTAAGAGCCATTGAAGATAGTAAGCTATATTTACCAAGTTAAAACTAACAACCTAACAAACAACCAAATAAGATCATAATAAGTAAATATTACATTCAAAAAAAATGATAACTATTTTTAGAAACAGAACCATTTAAAGCTTAAATCAAATTATTTAGAAAAAAAGTAGAACTAAATACCAAGTAAAACATCTTGAAAATGACTAATATTTGTATAAAAACTAAAAATAGAATATCAAATTATAATGCATGGTATTTATTACACTACTGATTAGGAGATAGAATCTCTTCAAATACTAGGGTATAACTCTTGTCTTATTCTGAAACAAGCACAGAGAACAAGATAGAAGCATACGCACTCTAGTATATCTACAACCGAACTCTTAATCGCTATGCTATGAAACACAACAAAATAGTGAATACCCCACGTAGAATAGACATACCACAAATATGGTATATTGCTTAAAACAGTAATAAAACCTGATGTGATTCTATATCTTTACACAATATTTAGTAGTACTTTAAACAAAAAGAAAAGAAAGCAAGATGAAGAAATTCTTTAATAATACAATAGTAAAATTGCTATTAGGAGTGATTGTAGGTTTACTTATAGGTCCATACCTTAGTAGTAGTTTACTACAGATTATCTTATCAACTAGACATATTTTAGGACAAATTATCCTATTCTTAGTTCCGCTTATCATACTAGGTTTCGTAGTATCGTCTATCGCTAAGCTAGACAAGGGGCAGACTAGTATTATTGGATTCTCGATTATTATCGCTTATATCTCAAGTATTGGAGCAGGTTTTTTTAGTACTACACTAGGCTTTAACATCATCCCTCATTTACAAATAGAGACTAACGTAGAGACTCTTAAAGAACTACCTGAGATGTTATTTAAATTAGATATCCCACCAGTATTTGGAGTAATGACATCACTTACACTAGCATTAATGATCGGTATTGGTATTCTATGGACAGAGTCTAAGCCGTTAGAGCGTGCCTTTGATTCATTTAAGGATATCGTATTGTTATTAGTGAATAGAGTATTAGTACCTGTATTGCCTTTTTATATTATGGCTAACTTCGCTTTATTAAGTTATGAAGGGTCTATACAGTCACAGTTACCCGTATTCTTAACAGTGATACTAATCGTAATAGTAGCCCACTTTATCTGGTTGGGAGTATTATACACAATCGCTGGAATATATTCAGGAAAGAATCCTTGGGAAGTAATCAAGCATTATCCGCCAGCTTATCTAACAGCAGTAGGAACAATGTCTTCAGCAGCATCTTTAGGAATGGCACTTCAATCCGCACACAAAAGCAAAGTCTTAAAACCCGAAATCACGAACTTCACGATACCGTTCTTCTCTAATATTCACTTATGTGGGTCAGTATTGACAGAGGTATTCTTCGTAATGACCGTCTCTCAAGTATTATATGGTACAATACCTACTATAGGAACAATGATTCTATTCGTACTCTTACTAGGGATATTCGCTATCGGGGCACCGGGCGTACCTGGTGGAACAGTAATGGCTTCCTTAGGTATTATCGCTTCTGTGTTGGGATTTGATGATGCAGGGATAGCACTTACATTAACAATATTCGCATTACAAGACAGTTTCGGTACAGCGTGTAATATCACAGGTGATGGAGCGCTCAGCCTTATGGTAACCAAATACAATGAAAAATAACTATATTTAAGGGAAGATTATGTCTTCCCTTTTTTATTATAAATAGACTATGCTTAAGAAACTAGCTAATAACACTATCGTCAGACTAATCTCAGGAGTAATCATCGGGCTACTATTAGGTCCCTACCTCAACGAGATACTACTGCAAATAATCTTATCAACTAAACACATATTAGGGCAACTTATTATGTTCTTAGTTCCTCTTATTATCCTAGGGTTTATCGTATCCTCTATCGCTAAACTAGATCAGAAATCCTCAGTGATTATAGGATTCTCATTGGCTATTGCTTACCTATCCAGTATAGGCGCAGGGTTCTTTAGTGGTACACTAGGGTATACGATATTGCCTTGGTTAGATATCCCTGCATCAGCTACTACAGGTCGAGTATTACCTACTATGCTGTTTAAACTAGATATCCCACCTATATTTGATGTGATGACTTCACTAGTACTTGCGCTAATGATAGGACTAGGGATACTATGGACACAATCTAAACCACTCGAGGTAGCCTTCGATCACTTTAAAGATATTGTGTTACTACTAGTCAATAGAGTATTGGTGCCCTTGTTACCTTTATACATAGCGTGTAACTTTGCGCTACTAAGCTATGTTGGTACAATACAGTCACAATTGCCTATCTTCTTAAAGGTAATTATCATCGTTATCCTAGCCCACATCATATGGATAGCAGTCTTATATATCATAGCAGGACTATATGCTAAAAAGAACCCTTGGGAGGTTCTTAGACACTACGGGCCGACCTATCTAACAGCGTTAGGTACGATGTCGTCAGCAGCTAGCCTAGGTGTAGCCTTACAGTCCGCTCATAAGAGTAAAATACTAAAACCTGAAATAACGAACTTCACAATTCCGTTCTTCTCTAATGTACATCTATGCGGTGCTATGGTGACAGAGACTTTCTTCGTGATGACCGTATCATTAGTGTTATATGGACACTTACCCGATGTAGGAACACTAATTATATTTGTGTTGTTATTAGGTGTATTCGCCTTAGGTGCTCCAGGAGTACCAGGAGGAGCACTAATGGCATCCTTAGGATTGATCACCTCATTATTAGGTTTTGACGACACAGGGATAGCCTTGGTATTGACAATATTCGCACTACAAGACAGTTTTGGTACTGCGTGTAATATCGTAGGTGATGGCGCATTAAGTCTTATGGCTACTGCCTTTCACGAACGTAAACAAAAAAGGGAAGCTAGTTAGCTTCCCTTTTTTGTATAACCTAGAATAAGTGATAGACAGATAAACGAAAAGTAATTATACAAAATAGGTCCGAATTAATGATTAAAGCATACTCTAGTATGGTTTTAGAATTAATGAAAGAGCTATGAAGTAGAATTGCTTTGTAGTATTTGACTAACGCTGATTCTGGGTTTAAATAATATGATTATTCTTTTAAGATATTACGAGAGATAACTACTTTCTGTATCTCGGTAGTTCCTTCTCCGATAGTACATAACTTCGAATCACGGAAGAACTTCTCCACAGGAAAGTCTTTAGTATATCCATATCCACCGTGGATTTGGATCGCTTCAGTAGATACCTTCACACATACTTCTGACGCATACATCTTCGCCATCGCTCCGATTTTAGTCATTGGTTTATTGTTGTTTTTTAAGAAAGCTGCTTTGTGTAATAACAATTCTGAACATTCTATCTCTGTAGCCATATCCGCTAATTTAAAGCTGATAGCTTGAAACTCACTAATAGGTTTACCAAACTGAACACGTTCTTTAGAATATTTAAGAGCTGCTTCATAAGCCCCTTTAGCGATACCTAATGATAAAGCTCCAATAGAAATACGTCCACCATCTAATACTTTCATCGCTTGAATAAAACCTTCACCTACTTCACCTAAACGGTTAGTGTCAGGTACACGACAGTTGTCAAAGATTAGTTCTGCAGTCTCAGAAGCACGCATTCCTAATTTGTTTTCTTTTTTCCCACTAGAGAATCCAGGAGTACCTTTCTCTACTACGAAAGCAGTCATGCCACGAGAATCACCTTTCTCTCCTGTACGTACGATAACTACTGCGACATTACCAGAGATAGCGTGTGTGATAAAATTCTTCGCACCGTTAAGCACCCAGTGGTCACCATCTTTTACTGCAGTAGTACTCATTCCACCAGCATCAGATCCAGTATTGTGTTCAGTCAATCCCCACGCACCTATCCACTCAGCTGTCGCTAACTTAGGTAACCATCTCTTCTTTTGCTCTTCGTTAGCAAATGTAAGGATATGATTAGTACATAGTGAATTATGTGCTGCTACTGATAATCCAATAGAAGAATCTACTTTAGAGATTTCTTCAACTATCGTAATATATTCGTGATAATCTAATCCAGACCCTCCATATTCTTCAGGAACTAAAACACCCATATACCCCATCTCACCTAGCTTCTTAAACAAGTCTACAGGAAAGATTTGAGCCTCATCCCATTCCATAATATGTGGACGAATATGTTGTTCTGCAAAGTCTCTTATAGATTGAGCAATCATTGCTTGAGTTTCATTGTATTCAAAATTCATGGTTGATAGTTTTAATTCGTAAATCTCAAATATAAACTAATTATATCAATTTTGTCAATAGGGAATTTCTCAATTTGTAAGAATTCATCTTTATTAACAAAATCGCCATTCATACTTCTATGCTTCACCACTTCCCTTGCTATATAGTAGTTCATATAAGGTGTTTCTTTCAATTGATTTACTGTAGCTTCATTGACATTTAATTTAATTACAGTAGGAGATTTTTCAACGATGAAGTGCTTAGACAATTCTTCAAACGTCTCATCTGATATGCCATAGATAAATTTTAATTGCTGAACAGAAACAAAACCTCTATATTTCTCTCGTTCTTTTATAATCTTTTCAGCATAATATGGACCTATACCTCTTACCTTCTGCAAGTCTTCTAAAGTTGCACTATTTATACAACTAGCGACAATTGGCACAATTTCTTTTGGTTTATTAAAATCCACGTACTCCCTTTTCCCTTTAGGATTAGTCACCCAATCAGGAAACTTAAAATAAATACTATATTTACTAATCCACTCATTAGAAACTTTTGTCACTTGTTGAAATTCTTTAGCCGAATTAACAAACTTATTTCCTTTTCTAAAAGTCAATAATCTATCAATCTCATCTAAAGACATCCCCAATATAGACCCTCTATAGTCTGTAATAAAATTAGGATTAAAAGGATAGATAGTATCGCGTTTTGCCTGCATGACAACACGAATACTATCAAGAACTTTTACTTTGCCATAGTACTGTTCATCGAACAGGGTTGGATATTTTTCTTGTAGAGAAGTCGTACTAGAACTAGGATAATAGTAGATAAATAGTTGTACAAAGACAATTAAAAAAATCAAAAAGAACAATCCTCTTTTTTGTGATTTATTATAGTAATAAAACTTTTTCCGGTAGTTTGAAAACATAGTACTGTTTTACCCGAAATTTACGAGAATAACTATAGTTAAACATATAGTATTCAAAGTATCTTATAGATCAAAAACCGATGATCTCTTTGTATAGACTAAGTCTTTAATACGAGCTAAAAATGCCAACGTAATGTATAATGCAAACGCCAACCCTAAGGTAAAAAATGACAAATAAATAAAAAAAAGACGCACACTCGTGGCGCGAATCCCCAATCTATCAGCAACACGACTAGATACTCTAAAACCACGTTTTTCAAAATAATGTCTTAATCCCGTAACCATATTTACTTATTTATATGCTAAAGCAAATGTAATGATTATTTTTCTAAACATCCCTCACTAATACAGTGTAAATCCAATAACAAACAAGGTTAATAAAACTTATGTTCGCTTTAGATATTGCTTACCTATCTGACACTCCAGACACCTCCCTTGATCACAATAATTCTTTTTAAGATGTACTAATGCTTGACTATCTAAAGCATTATCTACTTCTACTTTATACTCCTCAAATAAAGTAATAATACTATTCTTTTCTGATTTTATCTTTAGTCCTAAGTCAACTACCTCACTTACATCGTAATCATCTATAGCCACAGACTGTTTATAAGCTACCTGTATTGGTAATACTACATTAATAACTACTAAATCAATAAACTCTCGAGATACTTTCTTTACTTGTTTTTTGCTGACTTTATTAAACACATAATGTGTTTCCCAATATTCACTGACTTTGACATCAAACAGAGTGTAAAAATAACTCATATCACTGCAGTTCAAAATAGTGTGAATCGGAATCTGATGATGGTATAACCAGCTACTCAACTGTGCTAACCGAATAGTTGGGAAATTAGGTGGCCTCAATTGAAAAAAACGAATCGCGGTTGCTGATTCTTCCACTATATTATACTTGTGCTTTAAGAATATCCACTCTCTCTTTAATTCCTTGACATAGCTATCTTCTACTTCCTGCTCCTCTGACAATAACCCTGTGATACCAAATAACAATGCTTCAATCTGCAAAAGAGATTGAGATTGTATATAAATAGAAAGTACTGGCAAGTTTTTCACTGCATTGAAGAATGCTTCCCCATTAGCATTAAGACCAAAGCTCTTAGCTAAGAAACAAAAAAAAACATGTTCCCAATGATTATTAGTAGCTGTTAACAAGATTTGAATTGGTACTATTTTTTCTTCTAAGCGTTCTAAGAACAGTTTCTCTTTCCAGTTTGTCCAGATATGAGGTGCTACATTAGAGATTATCTTTTCACAGTTAAAATGAGGCTTTCTAATAAAGAGTTCATTGCATTTAGCGAATACATCTGCATCAACATAATTCTTTAAAATAAAAACCGTTACCTCCTTCCCATCTGTTCTAAATACAGGAGTATCGTTATCCCAAACCACATGAAGTATAATACTGTCATAGCGCTGATCTACCTCATGATGATGTGCATACCAGTCTGAGCCATTAATGTGGATCTCCACATTGCCAGCCCACTCCTGAGTACCAATCAATATGCGGGCATTAAAAAAATCAGGTCCATCTAACCCAGTAAACGTTCCTGCTGAAATAATACTTAATGATTCGTTAGAGGCTGTATATAGCTCGTCTGTATTAAAGAGCTGATTAGCCCAAACATAATGTAAAAAAGCTTCTTTCATAAAAGTAGTCGTGAGTTCGTTATATTCAAATGGTTTTCTCTATTTTTATAAAAAACTATAATCACACCAACCAAACTTATGAGAATACTATTCTACTTCGTTTGTATTACTACGATCTTGTTTTCTAGTATTATACACGCACAAAAAACTATCCAAAATACAGTTATAGAATACTTTACTTACTCAAATGGTAAAATAATTAATGCTGAGGATCCTATAATGTTGATTGCAAATGAACACACCACCTTTGTAGCAAAGAAAAACCAAATAAATATTGGTTTAGAAAAATATCCTAATGAACAAACTTTCATAGATTACGACAGCAAAGCACATTATAGCATTGCCCACCTCACAAAGAAAGATAAAATCAAGATGTTGTTGCCTGAGTCTAATCAAAACTTTACCCTTCACAATGAAACGAAGTTTATCCTTGGTTATAGATGTAAGAAAGCAACCATTAAGATCAACTCTAACAACATAACACTATGGTACACGAATGAACTAAAAACTAAGGGAAGCCCAACGACTTTAGGCATAAACCTAGGCTTGGTACTCGAGATAGATCGCAATGGAACTTATAAAACACTTGCAAATAAAATCAATACCGACTTAAAACTAGATCTTAGAGACTATTTTAAATTAGAAGAAAACACCTTAGTCGATACCCAAACTTATAAAACTAAACTGTGGGAAAGTAGATTCACTACTATAAAGTTATTTGAAGATGACTTACTTAATTTCTCTGACTCAATTATCACCAAACCTAACTTAATGAGGTTTGCGAAAGGTACGATTATCGTCACAAAAGTCAAGATACCTGCTCTAAAGTCAACTGATCAGCTATTTATTAACTTAACAGAACAGTCTAATGGGGATGCTTATGACAGAACAGGCAGTATGTTTCTAATCCCACACTATCACGAAATCTCTTTTATGGATGCTTTAGAGCAAGGTCTTAGAGTATTGCCTATATATCAGAATCAGGACTCCCCAGAGCAATTTCAAGGAGTAATCGCAACGAATAATTACACTCCTCCTATAGAATTAATGCGTTTTTTCACTCCATTTGGTGTAAAAGGATTTAATCATATCGATGTCTTAGATTATAAATGGCAGGACAAAGCCTACTACAGACAGGAGATTACAGAGTTCTTGCCGCTATTAAGTAATAGTGAATGGTATATAGGTGTATATATTGGAAACTATGACAAAGGCGGTCATAAGATCAGCGCTGATATCACTATTCATCCTGATGGACAAGAAGAAAAAAACAAAATTACAACGATGATGCCAATCTTTAACACTACTAATCTAATGGAAATGGCTGGCCAGAATTATCCGATTATGTTTGCTTCACCTGAAGGATTAAAGATAACCTTCACCGCTACTACAGATATAAAAAATGCAAGATTAAGATATATCACAACAGGTCATGGAGGATGGGAAAATGGAGATGAGTTTAACCCAAAACTCAATTCTATCTCATTAGATCAAAATAAGGTATTAGATTACTACCCATGGCGACAAGACTGTGGCTCTTATAGAGAGTACAATCCAGCTTCAGGTAACTTTGATACAGGATTATCATCATCAGACTTAAGTCGCTCTAATTGGTGTCCAGGCACTATCACCCCCCCTATATGGGTACCTCTAGGAGACATTAAAAAGGGAGTACATACTATAGAGATAAAAATACCCCAAGGAAGAAGAGAAGGAAATAGTTTTAGCTATTGGAATGTATCCGGTGTACTATTCGGAGAGTAAACCTAGAATCTGCCTTAGTCAAATACTACAAAGCAATTCTACTTCATCGCTCTTTCATTAGCTTCTCACCCCCACTAGAGTATGCTTTAGTCACTAATTCAGACCTACTTTGTATAATTACTTCTCGTTGATATTTCTATTACCTATTTGGGGTTAAACAAAAAGAGCTGTTTTAAATTTTTTTAAAACAGCTCTTTTTGTTTATATAACTTCCCGTTTAAGAGAAGAAATTCCATGAAACACCAAATCTCAATGTAAAATCTTTATAAGGATTATTAGGTGCAGAATAATACTTATATCCTGTCATACTAGAATTAAAATGCTCAAGCATAATATAGATTCTGGCAGTTCTAATCTTCATATTAATAAAGAAGTCAAACACTGGATAGTTACCTACTTCAATTTTATCTTGCACAAAGAAATCTCCTATCAATGGATTATAATCATTCGCATAGTACTTACTAAAGTAGCTAAGTGTCACTCCTGTTTGGAATTTTAATGCCTTATCAAAGAATGCATCAGTAAAATACAATGTATTCCTAGTTACAAACTGAGGTACATTAAGAATATTATCTTTCTGATCAACTTTTTGGTACAATACAGTATTGTCTAAACCAAACTTCCCAAAACGAAAGTCTTTCTCTGCTTGAATAGACAAATAATTAATTGTCCCGTCATACTGCTTAGGAGTAACCAACACTTGCTGAGGAATACCAAACTTATCAAACTCTGTAGCATCGTTAGAGAAGTAAAGCTTGTCTTTTAAGACAGAGTATGTTCCAGACAATTTTACCCAAGGTGTAGTAAACGAAGCATCGAATTGATTAATCTTTTCGTTCTTAAACTCATTATACCAGTTGTAATTCACATAATCACTTTGATATAAATAGTAATTAAGATTTCCCATTCGCTTAAGGTTTTGATACCCCAAATCAAATGCTATATTATCAGATAACTTATAATTAAGGCTTCCTTCTATATTACTTGTTTTGTCATTTCCTAAAGAAGAACTAACCAATATATTCGCTCTCCAGTTATCTTTATGATAAATATAACGTCCTCCGATCATAGTAATATTCTTCTCTATCTGATCAGGAACCAAACCTTCATTAACGTGAGCTATACTTTTATAATGATAGTTATATTTATAAAAATCCACAAAACCTTCAAAACGACCAGCTACATCAGATTGATAAGCAGCACCTACTCTATTAAAGATATTATAGTATCTTGTTTTATTATTTATACTGCTACGAAATGCGTCTCCGAAGTGCTTTTTATCTGTATATTGACTATTAATATCAGCTTGTTTATATTCAAAAAATTTATCTTCGTAAGTAAATTCATGCGTTAACAAAATTCCATTCTTAAACGAATTATTTAATTGGTATTGGTGATTTAAATATAGTCGTTTCCCTTTTAACATTGTCTCTACATCACGATAGTACACATTAAGACGTTCACGTTTATTATATGGTTTTACACTAGATTCAAAAAGATCGATATCGCGAATACCACCATTCTCTTTGTTCATTATATCTTGGGCGGTGAAGTGCGCACGCATCAGGTACTTCTTATCCTCAGATTGATAACTAGATCCTATTCTAAAATTACCAGTAGAAGACAATTGATTAATATACTTACCTAAAGAACGAAGTCCTTTATAACCAACAAAAAAGTTAAGGTTCTTACTTGTGTTCAATGTGATAAATGCATCTAAATTCTGACCTTGTTTCATTACTGACCTATAATATAAATCAGTATAAGGTGTAGGTGCAGAATAGTACTTTATATCTTCAATATTTAAATAAGCCATCTGCTTTGCCTCAAATCCAAATCCTGGCAAAACATTGTTTTTTTTATAGTTATATTTTAAAACATTATACGTTTGTCCTTCATTTGCAAATTGCAATAGACCAAAAGGGTTTTTTCTTAAATAATTAAACTCATAGTGCTTCTTTACTGATAGAGCAGTATCAACAGCTATGGTATCGTTCTTAATTGATATAATCTTATAATCTCTAATAGGTGCAACAGAATCTTTCTTAGCTTTTTGTCTAAGGCTACCTATCTCTTTCTTCTCTTTCTTATTTGGGTCACCGTCAGGACGGTAACTACCTTGCATGTCTAAAGTTTGAAACTGCGCATTAGCAGTCACAAAACAAAAAAACACTAGAAATACACTTAAGTACTTTCGCATAAAATTATAATTTGGACAAAGGTAATTTTATTTTTGAATTAAATAAAAAAAGCCATCCGAAGATGGCTTTCTATTTTATACTTAGTACGCTAACTATTTCTTAGCCCATATAAGTTTTGTATCCATTTTGTCACCGCCCATACGAGCAGCAGCAGCATCTTTATTCACTTTATTAACAAGATCCATATCAGAAGGATATGTAATTCTGTCTGGTAAATCTTTCAATGCTACACTAGGTACAAATGTATAACTCTTTTCTCCATTAGGTCCATCAGCTACTAACTCATGGCTCTCTCCTGGTAATAAAAATGTTTTTGGAAACTTAGTTCTACGATACTCAGCCCAAGCTTCATAAGGTTGCATGTACAACGAAATATATTTTTGCGTCATTACATTCTCTTCATTAGCAGCAGGGACTTTTGTAAGATAAGCATCTACTTGTGCTTTACTTACTCCCCATCTATCCATAGAAGCCTTAATACCATTTTTATAATGAACATCACTCCATCCGTTATTTTCTGCAAGAATAAACTCAACTTCAGCATACTCCATTAAAATCTCTACATAATCACCTTTATATACATTTCCAGAAAACTGAGAAACATAATCTGTTTGAGATCCTGTAAAAGAACCTAGAATACCTATAGGTAATCCAACATAAAAATCAGCTGTTCTATCTACATAGTTATTACTTTCAATACTAGGAATAGTAGCATGACTTCTAAAGCGAACAGTTACTTCTTCTTTCACTTTACTACCATCATCTTTAGTCACTTCTAGTAATTGTGTTTTAGGAGCAACCATTCTATACAATCTAGGATCAACAAGATTCTTAAATGGGTTCTTTTTGCCTACCATCTTTTCTTCTCCTTTTAATAACTCAACGAATGTATTTGTTGGAGAAAAATCGTTACGATTATCAATAAACGCAGCTCTATAGAAAGGAGCAGGATTAACCTTGTCATTTTGGAATTGTAGTCCAACAGTATCGTCATTTGACAACATCACACCACTTTTAATAGCATCAGCTATATGGTCTTTTGCTTCAGGAATAACACTTTTAACACGATTCGCAATCTTCAAACGAAGTGAATTCGCAAAGCGCTTCATTTTAGTAGCACTCTCAAAAATAAAATCTCCTTGATTAAAAATTGTCTTATCTAATTCAATTGCCACAGAAGCTTCTTTTAGCTCCTTCATCATATCCTTATATATCTTTTCTTGAGGAGCAAACTGTGGGTTAGTAATTTCATTACTAGTTCCTAATGTCATAGCCTGAAAATCAGGATCATCACTTCCGTATGAATAATAAGGTACATCTCCATAAGTCTCTAAAGCTTGTAGCTGAGAATATACTAACATAATACGTGCAGCAGCAACCATATTTGCAGGGTTACCATAAGTTGGAGCCTTTGCAGCATTAGCAGGATTTGTAACAATATCAATAATTTCTTTATATCCCTTTGCAGCTAAATAAATATCTGTATAAAGACTATTATTAACACCTGTACGGAATAGATATAGATCCTCATCAGTGTAATTTCTTTGAGCAGAATACTGTACCCATGGCAAAGTCATACGACCCGAAGGAAATCCTCCTCTAGTATTTGTCATCAAGTTTTTATTAGACTTGTTGAATAATCCTCCTGTTGGTACTTCTAGTGGTTTATTAGGGTTTACGTTAATCTCTTCTAAGTCCTTATCACAACTTACAAAAGCCATAAAGCAAGCTAAAAGAGATATTTTATATATATACTTTTTCATTAGAGTTCTTAGAATTTAAATTTAACATTCATTCCATAAGTTCTTGTCGATGGCAATGAAGCACCTTCAATAGCTTGAATATTTCCACTTCCGTATGAAGCCATTTCAGGATCCATCCCTTTCCAGTCTAAGTTCCATGTGAATAAATTACGGCCATAAGCTGAAACTGTAATACCTTTAAATGGTCCTATCCATTTTGCAGGTAAGTCATACCCCAACGAAATTTCACGTAATTTAATATAATCAGAACTAAACACGTTTTGTGCATCTACACCACCATAGTGACTTTGAGCCCATTTTTGCCCAGATACAACTTTATCATTTTTAGTTCCATCTTCTTTAACACCATCCAAAATAAGTCCTTTCTCACGAATATCATTCTCTGCAGACTTATCTAACATACCTGAGTACATTCCGAACATATGAGAAGTAGAGAAGTATTTACCTCCTTTTTGCATATCTATTAATACACCTAAGCTAAAGCTCTTGTATTTAAAGCTATTGCGAATACCCATATTATAATCTGGAAGATATGTTCCTAAAGGTTGAATACCTGTCTTTTTATATAGACCATCTGCACCTACTACTTTATTTCCATTATCGTCATAAACGTAATCAGTTCCATAGATTTGTCCATAAGCTTCACCTATTTTACCTTGTAATGAAACTTGGAAAGGAGCACGTGTAATCTCTACTGATTCCACTCCTTCTGCCAATCTAGTTAACTCATTCTTATTCTTAGAGAAGTTCCAAGTAATATCCCATGAAAAATCTTTTGAGCGAATTGGAGCTAAATTAACTGTAGCCTCAATACCCTTATTTTTCATATCACCAGCATTCTTCCACTTATAAGCATACCCTGTTGCAGCATCATACTGAACACGTGTAATCAAATCTTTTGTGTCAATTTGGTAATATGATAATTCAAATCCAATTCTATTATTCAAAAATGCTGCTTCTAAACCAATTTCTTTAGTAGTCATCATTTCTGGTTTTAAATCAGGATTGTTAGCCGTATTACTTAAAGAATAAGTAGGATTCCCTTGGAACGGTCCATCAAGGTTGTAATAATTAGCTGTTCTATATGCCTCAGTATCATTACCTACTTGAGCCCATCCTAAACGAAGTTTACCAAAAGACAACCAATCTAACTCAGGTAATAAATGAGAAAAAAGGAAAGTTCCTGTAACTGATGGATAAGTAACTGATTTTTTAACTGTAGAGAACCAGTCTGTACGAGCTGTTCCTTCTAAGAATAAAAATTCCTTATAGTTTAAACTAACCGACCCAAATATACTATTAGTTCTTGAATGGAATTTCTCATTACTAGCTTTTGCATCCGAAACACTATTACTTAAGTTATATAACCCAGCTATATCTAATCCTCCTACTGTAGTACCAAATACATAATCTCTACGTTTTTCACTTCTGTTAATCCCTACGAAAGCATTAATTCCAAAATCACCAAAATGATCGTCGTAATGAACACGTCCTTCATAGTTATATTCAGATACATCGCGTTTCATGATAGTATATTTAGACTCAGCTTGAGAACCTACTGCCACTTGCTCTTCAACCGTAAAACTATAACGGTCGCCATAAACAGTACCTACAGCATATAACTTATCAGAGAATTGGTAAGTCAACTTAACATTTCCGTAAGTTCTATTACGAACGTCTTGAGATGTATTTTCATAGACTACCCAATATGGGTTATCAGAATAAGCTGGTGTACCATCATTCCAAGCAGTTCTATTCCAAGAACGTTGATCTCCATTTGCTAATTTATAATCCTTTAATTTAGTATAATCTAACTGTCTTTGTCCCCATTGCCAGAATTTTTGTGCAACAGAGTTATCTCCGTAACCTACTTCAGGGCGATTAAATCCTTTTGTATAAACATAGTTAAAGTTAGTCTCTGCTTTTAACTTATCTGTTAATTGTGTTGAAGCACTTACAGCAAAATTATTACGTTGTAATTTAGAATTAGGCACAACTCCTTCAGTAACATTATTACTAAAAGACATTCTAACATTACTGTCTTTATAAGACTTACCAATAGAAACAGATTGATTATGTGTAATCCCTGTATTGAAAAAAGACTTCACATCATTTTTAGACTTTTGCCATGGTACTTCTTTCATAAAGTCATCCCCAAACTCTGGGTCAAATGCATACCATGGTAAATAAGGTGTACCATCTAGTTTTGGACCCCAGCTTTCATCAACCTTGTACTCAGCAATATTATACGTCTTTCCACCGATTACAGCTGTAGGTAACTTACTTGAAGATCCACCTCCATATAAAGTTTGAAGTTTAGGCATAATGTTTATGCTTTCAAAACTTAGACCAGTATTAACTTCTATATCAGTTCTACCATTTTTAGCAGACTTTGTTGTATAGATGATAACTCCATTTCCTCCTCTATTTCCATAAAGAGCAGATGCTGGCCCTCCTTTTAGTACTGTTACAGACTCAATATCGTCAGGATTAATATCCGCAGATGTATCTCCGTAATCACGTCCTCCAGAACCACGTTGCATATTCGCATCAGCGAAGTTACTGTTGTCTAATGGCACACCATCTACTACGATAAGAGGTTGGTTATTACCAGTTACAGACTTAACACCACGTAACACAATACGAGCAGATCCTCCCATAGAAGAAGGAGACGTAACTTGTAATCCTGCAACATTTCCTGAAAGTGCATTAACTGCATTTGTCTGACCTGATCCAGATAAATTATCTCCTTTAACTTCTTGAGAAGAATAACCTAACTTTTTCTTATCACGCTTAATACCTAAAGCTGTTACTACAACTTCGTCAAGCATTTCTTCGTCTCCAGTCATTGTCACATTATAAGTAGCTTCACCACCGACAATGTGCTTAATGTCTTTCATTCCAACAAAAGAATAGATGATAACATCACCTTTCTTTACTTTTAATGTGTATTTACCATCCAGATCTGTCTGAGTACCTTCCGCAGTACCCGAAATCGTAACAGAAACACCTGGAAGAGGCAAGCCTCCTTCGCTTACAACCCCATTAAAAGTCTTTTCTTGAGCAAAACCAACTTGCACTAAAAAAGCAAGTGAGCCCACCAAGATCCATTTAAACTTTGATTTCATTTTAATTATTGATTAGTTAGTATGACAAATCTAACAAAAGATTTTAAACATGTTAAGTTTTTTTTAAGTTTTTTAATTATTTCATATTTATACAAAATATACAATTTTTAACCAAAAAAAATACATAATACAAAATAATCAATACAAACCAAAACAAATATCAAATAAATAATCAAAACAAAAGTTAACAACTAAAATATTTTAGCATTTTTGAATTATAAATTAATACAGAAAAAAAGGAGGGAGATTTAAATTCTCCCTCCTATTAAATATAAACTTAATAAGCTCTATTCTGTTTTATACCACTTGCATTAATTTCACTTTGAGGAATTGGAAATGCTAATAACGGCTTTCCATAATCCATTATACCTCCTGTAATTCTAGGATTCTTGATTGCTCTTCGAAATCTCATTGCATCTTCAAAGCCAAATCCTTCAAACAAGAGTTCTTTCTGTCTCTCTATACGAATATCCTCCAAAGAATAAGTTCTAACAGCTTCATAGTTGACTAATCTTTTAGCACGTAAATCATTAAAGTATTTTAAAGACTCTCCTGTTATTTGATTATTCTGTCTAAAATCTGCTTCTATAAAAGTCAGTAACATTTCCTCATATCTAAGTACTTTGATATTAGACGCCATTTTGACATATTTTCCAATATTTTGTAGCACTCCTCGGTAGTTATTATCAATCATCTCAATGTCAGCACGAATATCATTTGCTTCATTTTTACCTATTGGTGCATCTAAACCAAATAAGCTAGACACCTTAAAATTCACTACAATTGGTCCGTATCCTTCATCTTTATTAGAATTATACACATAGTATAGTGAGTTTGTTCCTGGATTATCTGATCCAGAAAACTTAATTTCAAAAATAGAGTTATTCTGAGGATCGTCTGCTTTATAAGTGTCTTTAAATGCAGATCTACTAATGATATCACCTCTAGATAGTTCCATTGCTTTTTTTGCATTCTCCTTTGCGATTACTAAATCTTTTGTATCCCAATTTGAAAAGAAAAGCGCCGCTCTCGCTTTAATTCCATAAGCAGTTGCGAGAGTCACTTTAACCTTACTTTTTTGATCGCCATTTTTAAGTAATTCAATACCACGATCAAGATCTTCATAAATATCGACTCTATTAGCAGCAACATTGCTCCTAGTTATACTAGTCTTTATTGCTCCATATTTTTTAACATAAGGAACTCCTAATGCATCAAGTCCTCCATTTTCCACATATTGCTCCCCATAATTTTTTAACAAATCATAATGAGCTAACGCTCTTATAATATGTGCTTCTCCTTTACATATCTGTGCAAATCCACCCATATCATTATAAGATGCTTCTATAACACGATTAGAAGCAGATACTACTTTATATATTTGAGTCCAAGTACCAACTGCATAACTAGCTGTAGGTGTCAACCCAAAACCACTAACATTCCCTAATCGGTTAGTAGCGTTATTAGAATAAGCGTTATCTGATCGCACTTCAGAAAAAGCAATAATATTATTACCATAATATTCATTCGACTTCATTAATGCATAGATTCCGATAGTAGCAGCACCTAACTCTGCGTCATTTTTAATAGGACTCTTATCAAAATCTATTTCCTCTGTTAATTTTGGATCTAAAGAACACGATACAAATGTTACACTGCTACACAGTGTAAACATTAATACTATTTTAATTATTTTCTTTTTCATATTTAAAACTTGACATTTAATGAGAATACTATCGATTTCAAAGGAGGCGATGCAAATTCAATATTACCACTAGCATCCACTTCTGGATCATACTTCAATCGCTTATCTTTAACCCAAGTAAATGGATTTAGTGCTGCTACAGAAAAATTAACACTATCTAATCCAAGTGTTTTAACCGCTTGTTTATTAAGATTATAACCTATTGTTAATTGTCTAAAGCGAATATGATCTCCATCAAATAAAAACCTTGTACTAGGTTGAGTATAAGCATTACCACCATCTATAGTCAATTTAGGAACCATAGTAATATCTCCTGGCTTCTGCCAACGATCTAATAACTCACTATTACCATTGTAATTGTACAAAGCAGATGAATTAGGCATACTTGTAATTTGCGACCAATAATCATAAACTTTATATCCTGTTGCAAACGTAAATAATGCATCTACATAAAAACCTTTGTACTCAACATGTGTATTAACACCTCCACTTGCTTTAGGCAATGCACTTGCTCCTTGAAAGCGTTTCTCTGCATCCCCATATTTACTTGTTCTAGTACCATCAGCTTTATACCATTGAGCTAAACCAGTTTGAGAATCCACTCCTGCATATTCTGGCATATACCACTCATTAATCTTATGCCCTTCTTTATCCGCAGTATAGCTTTTTAAAGCAGTAGGCATACTTGTCAACTTATCCTTTACAAAACCAACATTTCCTCCAAGCGACCACTTAAAATCAGCATTATCAACTATATTAAAATTAAGCTCAACTTCGAATCCTTTATTCTCAAGCTCTCCTTGATTAATCCACTTTGAACTAAAACCAGTAGTAAGAGACAGAGGTAAACTATATAAAAGATCCTTTGTTTTACTTTTATAAAAAGCAAATCCCCCACTAATTCTATTGTTAAAGAAACCAAACTCAATACCTATGTCTGTTTTAAATTGTTTTTCCCAGCCTAAATCACCGCCAATCTGCTTTGATACTAAACCAGCTTCGTTATTATAAGATGCAGCCTCTACTAGATGTTGATATACATTCGTATTAATTGAAGAATTCCCTGTTGACCCAACTGACCCTCTAAGTCTTAAAGTATTTATAACATCTGACTCTTTGAAAAAATCTTGATGCATGTTCCAAGCTCCTCCTATTGCCCAAAAAGTACCCCAACGATTATCTTCTGAAAAACGAGAAGACCCCTCTCTTCTTAATGTCATATCAACTAGATAACGATTATCATAAGAGTAATTCAACAATCCAAGGTAGCTCAATTGAACCCAATCGTAATAGTTAGATGTAGCATTATAATTAGCAGCTGTACTACCTAAACTTATTAGTCCAGGAGGCATAACTTGACCACTTCCGCTAAGCATATTGTACTTATTCTTCTGAAACTCCATTAATGCTCTTACATCAAAACGATGATTCTCTCCTAAATAGAAATTATAATTTAGGGAGTTTTGCCACACATAATTAAAAACTCGACGATCAGATTGAGAAGCACTACCACCAACCCCTCTTCCATCACCATGCATTGGATTATTATAACTTTGGAAGTTTATAAATGTATAATCTAATCCTAAAGTAGATTCAAATTTTAAATTATCTAAAATTTTATATCCAAATGTATTACTAGAAAGCACTCTAGTCATATCATTTCTATTAATATTATTATCAATGACATATCGAATATTAGGTAACCCACCTAACAATCCATTATTCAAGTTATAACTACCATCTTTATTATAAGCTGCAGCCCATGGATTCATTAAAATCCCACTTAAATTTGGATTACTAAAGTAAGCTCCACCTTCAAGTATTCCATTTTGCTTAATATTAGAAACATTAGCTCCAATGCTTATATCTATCTTATCACTTAATTTTCTGTTGAAACTAAAATTTCCAGATACTCTCCTAAAATCAGTTCCAATGACTACACCTTCACTTTTTTCATGTCCTATCGAGGCAAAATAACTCCCTCTTTCATCACCTCCATTAACAGATAGATTTAAACTAGACATAGGCGCATTCTTTACTTTTACAAGTTCAGACCAGTCCGTATCTTGACGACCATTTTTATGCCAATAAAGAAATAAGTCATTTCCAATAATAGAAGCGTAATTATCTATCACGCTCTCTTTAGATTGCCCCGTTGTGTTACTAATAGCTTCAACCCATAAATCTCCTTTCTCGTTACCTGTCAGCATACGAGCTCCTTTGACTGCTTTATTTTGAAACCCTATCAAAGATTTAAAACTATAAGAAGGTTTTCCTTGTTTTCCTCTTTTAGTTGTTATCAAGATTACCCCATTAGACCCTCTGGCTCCATATACAGCAGTAGCTGCTGCATCCTTTAATACTGTCATTGATTCAATATCTTCTGAATTCA
Organism: Myroides oncorhynchi; assembly: GCF_020905415.1. Taxonomy (NCBI): domain Bacteria; kingdom Pseudomonadati; phylum Bacteroidota; class Flavobacteriia; order Flavobacteriales; family Flavobacteriaceae; genus Myroides; species Myroides oncorhynchi. Next base: position 760,196 of record NZ_JAJJMP010000001.1, read on the forward strand.
GTGCTGCCAATGGTGATATAGAAGTTACACTTGTAGAATTAGACAAATTGCTATTAATAACAGGTATTCCATCTATTACATAAAGAGGTTCATTAGTCGCAGAAACAGAGTTACGTCCTCGAATACGAATGTTTTGTGTTGCTCCAGGCGAACCTGATGTAGTAGCCATTTGCAAACCAGCAACTCGTCCTTGTAAAGCTTGCTCTACAGAAACAGTCGGAGTATTTGAAATATCTTCTCCTTTAATAGCAACAACATTACCTGTGATTTCATTTTTCTTTTTCACTTGTCCATAAGCCAGAACTACTACTTCGTCTAATTGATTGTCTTCACTTAATAAAGAAGTATTATAAGAGCTAGCCGCACCAACTTTATAAGTAGTCTCTTTCATACCAATAAAAGAAAAAACTAAAACGTCACCTGCTTTTACTTTTAATGAATATTTCCCACTTAAGTCGGTCTGAGTTCCTTCAGTCGTGCCTTTTATTGTGACAGAAACACCAGGCAGCGGTGTTCCTCCTTCACTTACAGTACCTGTAAGGGTTTTGTTTTGCGCATAGCCTGTAGTTATTGAGCATAACAACAAACTAGCATAAAACCAATGTAGTCTAGATTTCTTCATAAAAACTTTGATTAGTTAGTTTGACAAATCTAAATACATAACTTAACATAAACTTAACATAAACAAATAGCAATATAGTATTGCTAAAAGTATTCAAATAAAAAGGGCTATCTCATTGTTACCTGAGATAGCCCTATATTAAATTATAATACTTATTAACTATTATTTGTATGCTTGATTTTGTTCAATCTTACTTACGTTAATTTCTGATTGAGGTATTGGAAATGCAGCAAATTTATCTCCAAATACAACTTTACCATTACTTAGAAGCTTATTTACCTCACTCTTAGGATTTGAAACTTCTCCACCCCAACGCATAATATCTTCATAAGCGAATCCTTCAAACATTAATTCTCTAACCCTTTCCTTCTTATAATCCTCAAATGTTAATGTTGTGTACTTCTTAGCTACAGCTGAAGGGCGCACCTCAGTTCCTACTTGCGGTTTTTGTAGAGTAACACGTTGGGAAACAATAGCATTCAAATAATCTAGAGCCAATGCATTATTACCATTAGAAGCGCCTTTTAGAGTTGCTTCAATATAGTTCATCATAATTTCTTCTATTCGCATAACACGAATATTAGATGTGCGAACTGTATATTTTCCTAAATTTCGAATATTATCTTCATCTTCATCTAATCCAACAATCTCACTACGAATATCATCTACAGATAAATCTCCTTCTAATTCTGGAAATATATCTATCACAGAATCTTCCATACAAACCAAATCACCATATCCATCTAAAGAATAAATATAAAACAAACTATTCGTAGATAAATTATCAGTTCCTGACTGTGCTAATTCAAATAGAGAATTACTCATAATTCCATCACCTTTATAGGCATCTAAAAAAGAACTTCTACTCATTACAGCAACATTAGAACTAGGTGCCAGCTCCATAACTTTTGCAGAACTTTCTACAACTACATTTAACATACTAGCATCATATTTGCTAAAAAACAAAGCAATTCTTGATTTAAAACCATAAGCACTTGCAACGTTCAAACGAACGCGACTACCAACTCCAATAGCCTTCTCTGCTTCAGTCATCATTTTGATCCCCTTTTCTAAATCAGCTAATATTGATTTTTGATTTTCTCTTACGGTTGGGCGAGAAATCTTTTCATCAATATCTAAAAAAGAAGTTTTATAAGGCACACCTAATGCATTCAACCCTAATCCCCCTACATATTGTTCTCCATACAATCTAACCAAATCATAATGAGCAATCGCTCTCAGTACATAAGCCTGACCTTTATAATACTTAACAGTATTATTCTCCTCGATATCTGCTTCTATAACTCGATTAGTATTCGAAATCACTCTATATACTTGCCCCCAAGTATCTAACGAATAAGCATGTGTGGGAAGAATTGTAAATCCTGAAATAGAACCAAAACGACCAGTTTCATCTGTTGAATACATATACGATGAACGGCTTTCTGAAAACGCTATAATATCGCGACCATAATACGTTTCTGCTGCCATACGAGCATAAGAACCATTCAAACTTGCAGCTAGCTCCTCTACTGATTTTATAGGAAATTTCTCATTATCTTTCGTATTAGAGTCTATAGAGTCTAATGAACATGCTGTAAAACTTGTACTTGCTAATCCCACGAATCCTGCAAGTAAAAAGACTTTAACTATATTTTTCATTCTTCTTAAAATTTAACGTTTAACGTAAATACAAATGATTTCAACGGAGGTGTTGCCATTTCAATATATCCAGTAGCATCAACCTCTGGGTCCCATTTCAATCTACTATCTTTCACCCAAGTTAAAGGATTACGTGCAGAAACAGATAAATTAACTGCATCTAATCCTAACGACTTTGCAACTTTTGGTTTCAAATTATAACCAAAAGTTATCTGTTTTAAACGGATATGATCCCCATCATATAACCATCTTGTACTAGGTGATGTATAAGTTGCCCCACCCCCCACTGTAAGCATAGGTACATCAGTAATATCACCTGGTTTCTGCCATCTTTCTAACAATTCAGTAGTTCCATTATAATTATACAATGATCTACTATTAACAGAATTTGTATAAGAAGACCAATAGTCATATACACTATAACCCGCAGCAAAAGAAAACAAAGCATCTAAATAGAATCCTTTGTAATCAATATGTGTATTTATTGCTCCTGTAACTTTTGGCAATGCACTTGTATTTAAATACCTAGTTTCAGCAGCATTATAGTTTGATGTTTTAGTTCCATCAGCCATATACCACTGTGCTAAACCAGTCTGAGCATCTACACCTGCATACTCTTTTAATCTCCACTCTTCTAATATTTTTCCTTCAGCAGTTCCTTTAAAGCTTCCTAACACCTCTAGAGGTTTACCATCAACTATCGGCATACTTACCATTTCGTTTTTAACAGTTCCTAAATTTCCACCTATAGACCAATTAAAATCTTCTGAGCGAATTACATCATAGTTTAATTCGATTTCAATACCGCTATTCTTTAAATCCCCTAAATTTGTCCATTGACTAGCGAATCCTGACGTACGTGATAATGGTCTTGCATACAATAGATCTTTACTCTTACTCATAAAATAAGTGAACGATCCTGTTAAACGATTGTCAAACATCCCAAATTCAATACCTATATCCGTTTTAGATTGTTTTTCCCAACCTAACAATCCCCCAAACTGAGTTGATGTCATAGCTGATTCTCCATTGTACTGACCTGGACTTAAAAGTTGAGCATAAGTATTAGAAGCAATCTCTGAGTTACCTGTTGAACCAACAGATCCTCTTAAACGCAATAAGTTAATAAACTCCACATCTTGCATAAATGACTCAGAACTAATATTCCAAGCACCTCCTACAGCAAAGAACGTTCCCCATCTCTTGTCTTCAGAAAAACGAGAAGACCCTTCTCTACGCAAAGTTAAGTCAATTAAGTATCTATCATTGTAATTATAGTTTAACAATCCTAAGAATCCTAAGTTAGTCCAATCAGTATATCCTGCACTAGCCTGGTAATTAGTAGCAGATGCACCAAGACTAATCATTCCAGGAGGTAAAACTTCCCCCCTACCCTCTAAAATATTTGCTTTATTCTTTTGATACTCCATCAACACTCTCGCGTCAAACTTGTGATCATCACCAACATAAAACTTATAATTTAAACTATTTTGCCATACATAGTTAAATCTTTTTCGATCAGTCTCACTAGCAGATCCATCATAAGATCTACCATCACCGTGAAGAGGATTAAGATACGTTTTATAATTTGCCAATAGATAATCTAATCCTAAAGTTGACTCAAATTTTAAATTATCAAGAACCTTATATCCTAAAGTATTACTTGACATCACTCGTATAACATCATTTCGAGAAATATTATTCTCTGTTACATACAGTGGGTTATGCAATCCAGCAGGAATATTAAGGTTATACGTCCCATCTTCATTATAGATTGATGCCCAAGGAGAAATAAACATTCCTGATAAGTTAGGATTAGAAAAATATGCTCCTGCCTCGTTAATTCCATTCTGAAGAATATTAGATACGTTTGCCCCTATCTTAATATCTAATCTATCATTTAACTTTCTAGTCATATTAAATGCCCCAGAAACCTTCCTAAAGTCAGAACCTATCACAACTCCATCGAACTTCTCATGAGCGAAATTAGCGTAATATGTTCCATTCTCATCTCCTCCATTTACACCTAGAGAGACCGTAGATGTAATCGCATCTTTATTCAGTACCGCATTTCTCCAATCATTATCTTGAGACCCATTAGCCACCCATCGTGTCAAAACGTTATTTGGTCCATAATATCCAGTATACCAATCCCAAACATTATCCATCGTAAATCCTTTTGAAGCACCATGCGTATTGAAATTAGCTTCTAACCACAAATCTTTTTTCTCCTCTCCACTTAAGAAGTCAGGTCCCTTTCTTGCTAAATTCTGAAATCCAATAGAAGTTTTTAAACTATAACTAGGCTCTCCTTTTCTTCCTTTCTTAGTTGTAATAACGATAACCCCATTACCTCCACGAGCTCCATAAGCAGCAGTTGCAGCAGCATCTTTCAGGACAGTCATAGTCTCGATATCCTCTGAGTTTATCCCTGAGATAGAAGAAAGAGAAGTACCTTCATTATTTCCAGATATATTTCCACTTGTAAGCGGTATACCATCCACTACGAATAATGGCTCATTATTAGCAGATAAAGAGTTACGACCACGAATACGAATGTTTTGCGTTGCTCCTGGTGACCCTGATGTAGTTGCCATTTGTAATCCTGCTACCCTACCTTGTAAAGCTTGATCAACAGAAACAGTAGGAGTTTTTCCAATAACATCTCCTTGCACCGTTACAACGTTTCCAGTAACCTCATTACGTCCCTTACTTTGACCATAAGCCAAAACCACAACCTCTCCTAATTGATTACCCTCTGCTGTAAGGCTTACGTTATAAACTGGAGCATCGCCAACTTTATGAGTTGCATCATTCATCCCAACAAAAGAGAAAACTAAAACATCTCCTTTTTGAACATTTAATGTATAATTACCACTTAAGTCTGTTTGGGTACCTTTATCTGTACCTTTAATCATTACAGTTACACCAGGAAGAGGTAAGCCTCCTTCAGTAACCACTCCTTTCAGAGCTTTTTGTTGCGCCGAGATATTCTGCGATAGAAGCATCACACCTGCAGCCACAATCCATTTGTAGTTTAATTTCATAATAATTCAATTAGTAATTGAAACAAATCTAACAAAATATTTGAATAACTTTATAATTAAATTAAGATTTAGATTTCTCAAACCAAACAAAACTTAAAAAATAACCCTCATTTTAACAAATAAAAAGCATCAAAATACTAATCTTATACAAAATGTCACAAAAATCCAATCCATAAAATCAAACATTTTGACAATTACATAAAAATCAAATAACATTAATTTAACATTTATCTAAATAATAGTAAAAAAGCCTTAGAGTGGAATCTAAGGCTTTATAACTATATTGTCACTTTCTAACTATTCACGTTCGCGAATAATATTATACTCAAACTTAAATAATGTTTTAGTAGTACTTCCATTAACTATCATTTCAGTTGGATAACCAAAATCATGAAGTTTATAACCAAAATTAAGCTCTTCACCAGTCTTCTCATTCTTTGCAGATATTATCTCATTTCTCGAACTTTTCACAAATCGAATAAGTTCTCCACCTGGTATATAGTCAAAAGTCAAATTGTACTCACTATGCTCAAAAGGATTATGACCTACTCCATACTTATAACTAAATAATCTACCTGTATTATCAGATACCGCAATCAAATTACCAGTATTATCAAACTCATAATCATAAGTTTTATAACCTTGAGTAACTTTAAGATTATTAGCATTCACTGATTGATATAAAACTTCTGACTCTTCTTTTTTTCCTTTTATACTTACCAAGTCTCCACCTTGATAAGATGCAGTTAACTCATCTAAATCAATCTCTTCATCTTTCTTAATCACTATTTTATTTAGACTATCATCTTTTAGATAACTAAACGAATAGCTAATAGGAGCTTTAGCAGGTAATGCAGTTAAATCAACATTCTGAAACTCTTTAAGTTTATGAAGCTTAAGAAAATAATTATACTCAATGGTGTATAGTGCTTCTAGTAAATGTTGTTTCTCTACGTCGCGAATAACTTCCATACGCGAAACTTTCATATAATCACCTCTATCAGGATTAGGCCAATACTCTTCCTTATCACTAGAACTACATGATGCAAGACTCAATCCTACAAGTGCTAGAATTGCAAATATTTTTAATTTTTTCATATTTATTGTTTAGGATAGTTAAATAAAAAAAGAGGTTGTTTTAAACAACCTCTTCATTATAATTATTTTATTGGATTCTGAGGTGCTAATAAAGCATTAGCATTACGCTCAGCTAATGGGAATTGTAATGTAAACTGCGCACTAGGTACAGCTATATTAATCTGTCCATTAACAATATGATTAGTTCCTTCATATTTTCTCTCTAGAGAAACATTCCAACGTTTCATATCAAGTAATCCAAAACCTTCTCCCCATAGTTCAATTCTTTTTTGAATTTGGAATTCTTTAAACAAACTATGTTTGGTTAATCTTGCATTAATATCATATGACTTATCACGAGAGGACATATATTGTGCCAACATAGTTTTTGCACTTCCTTCGTCACCAAGTTTAATTAAAGCTTCAATGTAGTTAAACACCATCTCTGTTTTTCTCATATAACAGTAATCTCCTAAAAACATTGTTGGATCAACAAATTTAGTATTAACATATCTAGGAATAACTTTAGTTACAGGCTTACCATCTTTATCATTACCCCACTTAGGAGAAGTATAAACCTTCTTACCATCCGCAAACCAATCTGTTCTACGAATATCACTAGTATTCATTTCGTCATATAAACGTCTATCAATAGATTTAGTCGTATTTCCAACTTTACCATATCCAACATTAAATGCGTCCATATGCGAGAAATATGATGCATAGGTACCAGTATTACTTCCGTTAATATCAGTAGCCCACATCCAATCAATATTTGACATTGAACTAAAGTTACCATTATTTACTACAGAATAGCTATTAGCTTCTACACTACCATTAAGTGCTTTATTTGAATATTCTTTAGCTAAATCAAACTTTTCTGTATAAAGATAAAATCTTGACAATAAACCTGCCACAACACTTTTATCAATAAAATTGATATTTGGACGAGCATACTTTTCCAATAAGCTATATGCTTCTTTTAAATCTTGCTCAATGAATTTATTCACTTCAATGGCTTTAACACGGTTATATTGATAAACAAATTCTCCTTTATCATTAACAGTTTCTAAACTTATTCCGTCTCCATTGTATTCATATAAACGTATCAAATTAAGATTTGCAAACGCTCGCAATGCAAGTACACGACCATACATAACACTTGACTTATAATCAGGATTAGTTCGTATTAAAGATTGAATAACTTGATTAGCATTATGAGCTAATTTATTATAATAATTATAGATAGTTGCAGTATTATTATTCTCTAGTCTATCTGTATAGTTATACTGATAAGAAAACCAGTTCATATTAGCATATGCAACATCATTACTCATCGCATCTACTGCGATATCAACTCCTTTTTGTCCAAAATCTTCATGTTGACCAACTTCAGCTACTCCAGATTTAAACATTAAGTTTAAACCTCCATTTTCTAATCCTTCATTAAGAATAAGAGCTGACTCAGGAAATGCTGCTAAAGCAGCCATTTGTTCATCTGAAAACTTAGAATTTAATTTATTTTCTGTAAAATCCTTTGAACAAGAAGCTAATAACACTGCTCCAAGAACAAAGCTTGAATATAATATTTTTTTCATAATAATTACGACCTAATGATTAAAATTGAATATTAGCACCAAATGCAAATGTTCTATACAGTGGATAACCTGTACCCGAAAGTCCTGTTAGATTTAACCTTGGATCATATCCTTGACGTTTAGACCATAAAGCAGCATTATCAACCATAGCGTATAAACGCAATTTAGATAACCCTAAGTGATCTGTAACTTCTTTGTTAAATGTGTATCCCACAGTAATATTCTGTAAACTTAAATAATCTGATTTAATTAATGCTAATGTAGAACCACCGTAAGCACTCGCTTTATCACTAACATCAACTCTTGGCAAACTTCCTTGTTTTGTAACTGGATCCCAAGTTTTGCTAAAATCATTATGTAAGTTCTGACCTGGTTTTACTGAGAAGAAGCTAGTGTATTTAGTATCATATCCATACCCACCAAATTGATACGCAAAATTAGCTGACAAATCAAATCCTTTATATTCTGCATTTAATCCAAATCCACCATACACAGTAGGTATAGGTGATTTATCTATTTTTTGTAATGTTGCATCATTCCAGTTCTCTGTAATAGAACGTTCTCCTGTTTTATCATCAATTTTGATAAATTGTGCATTTCCGTTCTCTTGGTTAACACCTACATATTCTTTTAAATAGTATTCATATATAGATCCTCCCTCTTCTCTAACAAACTGTCCTGATTTAATACTTTTTTGTCCTGCAGGCAATTTTGTAATCTCATTTTTATAATGAGTTCCGTTTATGTTCAAGCTAACTTTTAAATCATTAGTACGAACGATTTCACTAGATAAATTAACCTCAACACCAGTATTTTTCATATTACCTGCATTATAAGGCATTTGCTTAAATCCAGTAACAAGAGGTGTTGGTACAAAGAACAACATATCATCAACCTTTCTAATGAAATATTCAGCCTCAACAGCTATTCTTCCATTTAAGAAAGAAGCCTCAAAACCAGCATTAAAGTTTTTATTTACTTCCCAAGTAATATCTTTATTTCCTTTAGTTTCACCAATAATTGTAATAGGTGCATCTGGATCAAAAGAAGGCTTAATTGAATATTGGTTTTGATAAGGGTTCATCATTAATAAATTGTCATTCCCTTGTTCACCATAACTTGATTTAAGTTTTAGTTGGTCAATCCAAGCAATGTCTTTCATGAAGTTTTCAGATGAAATAACCCATGCACCTCCAACACCAAAGAAAGTACCCCATTTGTTATCTGGATGAAAATAAGAAGAAGCATCACGTCTAATACTAGCATTAACGAAGTACTTATTATTATACCCGTAGTTAAGTTTAGCGAAGTATCCTTCTAACGAATAAGTTTCATTACCTCCATTAGCACTGCGAATAACAGCAGCATGATCAACAAATGGACTATCTGGGAATAACATATTTGTACGTTGCACATATAAGTTTTCTTTCTTTCTATTCATTGTTTCATGCCCTAATAAGATGTCAACAGAATGTTGTCCAAACCATTTGTTATAATTTAATAACTGTTGGTTAGTAACAGCAAACATTTTATCATCTTCTTGGTTAGCACGACCATTAACACCAGTACCTGAACCGTAAACAGGGTTCATAGTGTAACGTAATACATTACTATATAAATCAGCAGAAAGAACATATTTAAAAGTTAATCCCTCAGCTAATTTCATGTCTAAATAAGTCGAAGTAAATACCTGATCAGAAACAAATTTTCTGTAATCATTAGTTCCTGATGCATATGGATTAGAATTTTGTCCAAAAGGTCTTACATAAGGAGTAATACTTCCAGAACCATCATCATATAATACATTACCACTTTTGTCCTTCATGATACTACCTTCTTTATCATATGCATGAACAGGGTAAATAGGTGCTATTGAAGCTGACCAGAAAAATGGATTTGAAAAAGCGCTATTATTACCTCTAATGTAATCTCCTCCCATTGGATTTTCTCTCTCAACATGAGAATAATTAACACTACCACCAACTTTGAAAGTTTTGTTAATACGACTATCTACACTTAAACGCCCTGTAATTTTTTGGTAGTCATTATTTGCAACAATACCTTCATTTTTCTCATGTCCTAAAGACATAGAGAATGTTGTATTATCACTTCCTCCTGAAAAACTTAAATTATTCTGAGTAAACAACCCATCTCTAAATAAATAATCATCATATAATTCATGATACATCAATTGAGCATTTGGATTTATCTTTCCTGTAGTAGGATCGATTAACTGATCATTAGGAACATTATAAATATTATAACCTAACCCAGAACCAAGTTTACCAGCACTTTCAGAAATAAGTCCTTGAGAAGCCATCTGAGAAGCTTTATCAAAGCTGTTACCAGCTGTCATATAACTATTTCTCAAAGCAGCATAATAAGACTCATAGTATTTTGAGGGGCTGCTCATCTTATTATAGTCTTGGAAATTAGAACTTGCAATACCTACTTTAGTATCAAATGATACTTTAGTTTGTCCTGATTGACCACGTTTTGTTGTAATAATAATAACTCCGTTTGCACCTCTATTTCCATATAAAGCAGCTGCAGAGGCATCTTTTAAGAAAGAGATAGTTTCTATATCAGAATTATTAATAGCACTTAAAGATCCATTAAATGGAACTCCATCAACAACTAATAACGGATCAGAACTCGCAGAAATAGATCCTAAACCTCTAAAACGAATTGTTGCATTATCACCAGGTGAACCACTATTATTCATAATTTGAACCCCAGCAACTTTACCTACTAAACCTTGAGTTACATCAGAAGTAGTTACATCTCTAATTTGTTTACTATCAACTACAGCAATAGATCCTGCAATAGAAGTTTTTGTTTGAGTACCATACGCAGTTACTACAACCTCATCTAACATAGAATCCTCAGATTCTAAAGCAACGTTATAGTTATTTGCTGTAGACACCTTATATTCTTTATCGTTCATACCAATGAAAGAGTATACCAATACATCTCCAGGTTTTACTTTTAAAGAATATTTTCCATCTAGATCTGTCTGAGTTCCCTCTTGAGTTCCCTTAATTACCACAGTTACCCCTGGCAATGGAAGTCCTCCCTCAGATACTACTCCAGATAGAGTCTTTTGTTGTGCAAAAGAAACTTGCACAGCTAGCCCTGCTGCCAGAGCTAAAGTCCATCTTAACTTAGAAATCATTATTAAATTGAATTAGTTAGTTCACAAATCTAAAAAAGTAATTAGATAACCTAACCAGAAGCACCACTATTAACTATACTAACAAAAACAAATCATAACAAATTAAACTATCATCAACAAAACAACACAATATCAAACAATATTACAAATATTAAAATCAAATAATACACATTAAGAAACTCAAAAACAATTTGAAATACTAAACAAATCAAAACACAATTAATTTAATTAACACATAATTATTCTCAATGCTTTATCAATGCTTATTTATTAAAAGCAAGTGCCAAAAAAAAGCATCCTTTTTAACATAAGTTTGAATCTATTTATATCAATTTTATAATAAGACTTTTATTACTAGACAATAGATTAATACTTACTTTTGTATTATAAATAAAGTTTATCTTATTATGTTATTACCAAACTATTCTTCATACACACTAGAAGCAGGAACAGATGAAGCTGGCAGAGGCTGCATAGCAGGTCCTGTAACAGCCGCTGCTGTAATTCTTCCAAAAGATTTTCTAAATGAGGAAATAAATGATTCTAAGCAGATAACTGCCAAAACACGGTACAAACTCAGAGAATTAATAGAAGAGAATGCGTTAACTTACAAAGTAACTCATCTACATGAAGATACAATCGAAGAACTAAATATATTACATGCCTCTATTAAAGCCATGACACTATCAGTGTTAGACTTAGATCCTAAACCAGAGTTTCTCATCATAGATGGCAACCGATTCACTCCTATCCCTGACTTACTCCACCAGTGTATTGTCAAAGGAGACACAAAATATCTTAGCCTAGCTGCCGCCTCTATCTTAGCTAAAACATACAGAGATGACTATATGGATAAGATACACGAAGAGTTTCCGATGTATAATTGGAAAAAGAATAAAGGATATCCAACTAAAGAGCACAGAGAAGCTATTGTAAAATTCGGTGCTTGCAAGTATCATAGAATGTCATTTAAACTCTTACCTGATCAACTAAAGTTAGAACTATAATCAAAGTTCATTTTATATAAACGGGGCTGTCTCATAAAGACAGCCTCTTTTTTTAGTCATATTTAGTATATTTACACTCTTATTATTTGTTTATTTAGTTGATTATCAGTATTTTTAAGTTGATAAATCAATGTATTTATGGCAAAACAATCCCCTAGATTTAAATACTACGCTCAGAATCAAATGAGCTTAATTCCTCATTCCTTAGATGATTTTATCCCTAAGTTACATCCTGTACGTATTATTAATACAGTAATAGATAAGTTAGACTTAGAAAGCTTATATGATAGCTACTCTAAATGTGGTGGTATCAGTTATCATCCAAAGATGTTACTAAAGGTTCTAATTTATGGTTACCTAAACAATGTGTACAGTAGTCGCAAGCTTGAGCAAGCCTGTTTAGAGAATGTTCATTATATGTGGTTAAGTGGTATGTCCTACCCAGACCACAATACAATTAATCGTTTTCGCTCTTCAAAACTTAAGGATTATATAGAGCAAATCTTTACTCAGATTGTTGAGTTATTCATAGCGGAAGGTTTTATTAGTATTGAAGAGGCTTATATTGATGGAACTAAAATCGAGGCCAATGCTAATAAATTCACCTTTGTTTGGAAGAAAGCTATTTCAAATTATAAAGAAAAGATGGTTCAGCAGATTCTAGAAATATGGGGTTATGCAGACTCTATTGCCAGACAAGAAAGTGAACTTCCACCACCCCCAGACTTTAAGAAAATAGATGCAGAGACTATAAATCAAGCCATTGACACATTAAATGCAGCGTTAAAAGACAATCCAGATGTTGACCAGAAAGTAAAGAACAAACTTAAGTATATCAGCAAAGAGTACCCTACAAAAATTCAAGAGTACCAAGAGCATGAAGCTATACTAGAAGATCGCAATTCTTATTCTAAAACAGATAAGGATGCTACTTTTATGCGTATGAAGGAAGATCATATGAATAGTGGTTTTCTAAAAGCAGGCTACAATGTTCAAATATCAACCAACAATCAATATATCCTTGCCTATAGTATACATTCAAACCCAACTGATACAACTACATTAATACCTCACTTAGAAAAATTCAAAGAGAATTATGGCGAATATCCAAAGTCTGTTATAGCAGACGCAGGGTATGGTAGTCAAGAAAATTACACCTATTTAGAGGATCAACAAATTAAAGCTTTTGTGAAGTATAATACTTTTGAGCAAGAGCAAGAACAAGTAGAAAAAAAAACCAGGAAGAATGCTAAGCAAAGTACAAAGCCTTTTGCAACAGATAAATTATTTTACCAACACAAAGGTGATTATTTTGTATGTCCTATGGGACAAGAAATGCACTATATTGGAGATACAACAAAAGCTACAACTACAGGCTTTATCCAAACATTAAGGCAATATCAAGCTAAAAATTGTCAAGGTTGTCCTTTAAATGGTGTATGCCATAAAGCAAAAGGCAATCGGACTATAGAAATAAACTTTGAATTACAACGACACCGAAAAAAAGCAAGTAAATTACTCACTACAAAAGAAGGTGTTGACAAGCGTACACAAAGGTGTCACGATGTAGAAACAGTTTTCGGAAACATTAAACAGAACCATGGGTTCCGCCGATTTATGCTTCGTGGTAAGGAAAAAGTCGCAATAGAATGGGGATTATTGGCAATTGCACAAAATATTAGAAAGAGAGCTGCCTAAAAAGGCTCTTTTAGTTCCTTTTTTCTTTAATATCCTTTTTCAATCCTCTGAGGTTTGCATATTTTAAGAAAATCCTCTAAAAACAATATCTAAAATATCAGAACAAAGAGAGCTGTCTCTTTTTGCAATGAGACAGCCCCGTTTTTTTGCTCTACACTTTTAGATGATTGGTAGGTACTCTCGAGGTGATAGCATAGTGATAGGCAATTTATGCACTTTTAAGCCGACCACATGCCGATCATATGCCGACCACTACCTATTTAAATCAAAAAACACCATATAAAAAGGACTGTTTCTACAAAAATAGAAAACAGTCCTTTTTATATGTATTACAACAGATATATACTATTTAGCAAAAATCTTGTTCACTGCATTAATCGTGTAATCTAAATCCTCATAAGTCAATGCATCTGTAATAAACCAAGTCTCATAAGAAGAAGGGGCTATATACACTCCTTCTGCTAACAACCCATGGAAGAATTTTTTAAAATTGTCATTATTACCATACCCTGCTGTCTCAAAATCCACTACTTCTCGATCATCAAAAAAGACGGAAATCATTGACCCTACGCGATTGATAGTATAAGATACATTATTATCACTTAATACCTTGCGCATTCCCTTTTCTAAGTAAGCAGTCTTCTCTTCTAAACGTTTAAATAGATTCTTATCTTTATTAATCTCTTGTAGCATCGTTAGACCTGCTGCCATTGCTAAAGGATTACCTGATAGGGTACCTGCCTGGTACACTGGCCCTACTGGCGCAAGGTAATTCATAATCTCATTACGAGCTGCAAACGCTCCTACTGGCAAACCTCCTCCGATAACTTTACCGAATGTAACAATGTCTGCACTCACACCAAATAACTCCTGTGCTCCACCTTGTGCAAGACGGAATCCTGTCATCACTTCATCAAAGATTAATAAAGCTCCATGTGTATCACATAGTGCTCTTAATCCATCTAAAAACCCTTTAGCTGGAGGCACACACCCCATATTACCAGCGACTGGCTCAACGATGATCGCAGCCACCTCTCCTTTATTAGCTTCTAAGATAGATGCTACATTAGCTAGATCATTATAAGTAGCCAATAGAGTATCTTTAGCTGTACCTGCTGTTACACCAGGGCTATTCGGAGATCCGAACGTTACAGCTCCACTACCAGCAGAAATCAAGAATGAATCTGAATGTCCGTGGTAACATCCTTTAAACTTAATTATCTTTTCTCTATCTGTATACCCACGAGCTAGACGCACTGCACTCATACATGCTTCTGTCCCTGAATTAACAAAGCGAATCTTATCAATATTTGGAACCATAGATACAGCTAACTCTGCTATTTCCGTCTCTATCTCTGTTGGCATACCAAAAGAAGTTCCTAGTTTTGCTTTTTCGATTACTGCATTAACTACTGGCTCATAAGCATGTCCTAGGATCATCGGCCCCCATGAGTTAATATAGTCTATTAGTTTATTACCATCTTCATCATATAAATATGCTCCTTTAGCTTCCTTCACGAAGATAGGAGTTCCTCCGACAGATTTAAAAGCACGTACAGGAGAATTCACTCCACCAGGTATTACTTTCTCAGCTTCTGCAAAAAGCTTACTACTTCTTTGGTATAACATATTATTTAATTTTTAAAGTTTGTCCTATTGAAATTGTATTATTAGTTAAGCTATTCATTTTTTGAAGTTGCTCTACTGTAAGATTATATCGTTTAGATATATTATAAAGAGTATCTCCCTTTTCTACGATATGTGTCCCTCCCTTACTTTTGGTATTATTCTTATCTGTTTTAGAAGTATTTTTAGTTGTATTTGCAACATTAGTACTATCCTTTGCAGTACTTATAGTACGAGGTCTTGGTCCTGATACTTTCTTATTCAAAACCTCTGCATCATATTTATACAACTCATATCGCTCTATAAGACTGATTAACTTATCTGCATATTTAGGATCTGTAGCATAGCCAGCACTCTTTAGACCTACAGCCCACCCTTCGTAATCATCTTTTTCTAATAGGAATAAATTGCTATAACGACCTCTATTAGTTAAAAACAGAGAATGGTCTACATAAGACTCTTCAGGATTGCTATATTTTCTAAAACATTCATCAGGTGCGTCATCTGTATGGCGTACAGACTCTCCCTCCCATCCTTGATGACATTTTATCCCAAAGTGATTATTTGCATTTCTACTCAGTGTTCCTTGACCTGATCCAGACTCTAAAACACCTTGAGCTAATTTTATACTAGCAGGTATTCCATGGTTAGCCATATTCTCCTTTGCTGTTTCTTTGTACTTCAGTATATAGTCACGTATCATATCACTAGTCACACTTAGCCTAGAAGTAGCTTCTAAAACTTCGCTCTCGCTTTTCTTTTTCTCTACTTTCTTCTTTTCAGTTTCACTCTTGTGTAGTTGAGATCTATACTCTGATTTAGAAACTAGTTCTTTTTCCTTTACCTTTTTCCCTGTAGGGGTAGGGTATCTATTCGTTGTCAAAGGTTTACTCTTTGGTGCTGGAGCCTTCTTACTAGCACAACCAACAACAAACATTATACAAAAAATAAAAACGACTTTTTTCAACATAAATAACTATTACTAAATTTTAATTTTATCATTCCAACCTTGTAATCCTCCTGTGTGTATTACAAGTATTTTACTTCCTTCTATAAATCTTCCTTTTTTTATTTCTTCTATAAGCCCGTACATCATTTTTCCATTATAAATAGGATCAAATAAAACTCCTGTTCTTCTATATAGTTCCCTTAAGAAAGATAACAACTCTTCGTTATACTTAGCATAACCACCAAAATGGTAATCTAAAATTAATTCCCAATTAGATTTATTGGCAAATCTACGAATATCTTCATATAGAAAATCACCTTTTAAAGCAGGAAAGCCAATAATTGTCTGATTAGTGAATGAACTATTTATAATACCAGCAATAGTACCTCCCGTTCCTACAGCTGTACATACATAATCAAATGCTTCATCACCTTGTTTTAATATTTCTTCTGTTCCCTTAATAGCTTCTTCATTTGTACCTCCTTCAGGAACAAGATAAAAATTACCATAAACATCTCCAAGTCGTTTTAAAATCTCAGGTGAAGTTTTTTGTCTATAATCAGATCGAGATAAAAAACCTAATTGCATCCCATCTTCAACTGCTTTAGTCAATGTATGATTATCTTCATAGTTATCCTTTAACTCGTCTCCTCTGATAATCCCAATAGTCTCCACTCCACATATTCGTCCTGCGGCAGCTGTAGCAGCTATATGATTAGAATATGCTCCTCCGAAAGTCAGCAGCCTACTATATCCTAACTCCTTCGCTTTTATAATATTGTACTTTAACTTTCTAAACTTATTTCCCGATACCTCAGCGTGAAGTAAATCTTCTCTTTTGACAAAAACAGAAATACCCTGAGGTAACTCAAGGTTAAGTTGTTCATTATACACATTCTCACTCTCAAACATGGGCGTTATTTCTTAAAAATGAAAAGAACTTTCTCGTCTTTAAATATTCTAAATTATGTTCATTTTGGTAAGCCTCTCTTTCAAATATAACTTCTTTATAAGCTAGCTTCACACTCCTCAATCTGAGATAGTAATAAAAAAATGACATCAGATACCATAGATAAAAAAAAACAATCAAGAGTTCTGCTTGCTGATGTAAGTGTATGCGCTCATGATTTACTAAATAGAGATTATTCTTACTGTCTTTAGACTTCAAAAATATAAATGGATATAGAGTTATTCCATCAAATCCCTCGGGCACTAAATATTTACATACAACAATCATCTTCTTTTTAGAACTTTTTTAATAAAAGGGATATTAATTTTCTCCGACTTTATTACTATCTTCCCATCAGTTTATTACACACCTGTGTAATATAAATGTAACTTAGCAAAAGTACTTAATGATTTTTGCTAATCCATTAGTATTTAAGTAAAAATTATTAACAAACTAAAAAATATAAACATGACTTTCCAAGAACATATTTTACAGGGAATTCCTACTGTACTGCCTCCTAAGAAGGATTATGATCTTACTATAAATCACGCTCCTAAGCGAAAGGACATACTGTCTGATGATGAAAAAGTATTAGCTCTAAAAAATGCACTTCGTTACTTCTCTAGTGAGCACCACAGTACACTGATTCCTGAGTTTAAAGAAGAACTTGAAAAGTATGGAAGAATATACATGTATCGTTTGCGTCCAGATTATAAAATGTATGCCAGACCTATAGAAGATTATCCGGGACAATGCTTACAAGCTAAAGCCATTATGTTAATGATACAGAATAATCTAGACTATGCAGTAGCACAACACCCTCATGAACTAGTCACATATGGTGGTAATGGTGCTGTGTTCTCTAACTGGGCTCAGTATTTGCTAACAATGAAGTATCTAGGGGAAATGACAGATGAACAGACATTAGTAATGTACTCAGGCCACCCGATGGGTTTATTCCCTTCGCATAAGAACGCTCCACGTGTAGTAGTTACAAACGGTATGATGATTCCTAATTATTCTAAACCTGACGACTGGGAAAAATTCAATGCACTAGGAGTGACACAATATGGTCAAATGACAGCAGGTAGTTATATGTACATTGGCCCACAAGGTATAGTACATGGTACTACAATCACTGTTCTTAATGGTGGGCGAAAAATCGCTAAGAATGGAGAGGGGCTAGCAGGTAAGTTATTCGTTACTTCAGGATTAGGTGGTATGAGCGGTGCTCAGCCTAAAGCTGGTAATATAGCTGGGTGCATCACTGTATGTGCAGAAGTAAATCCTAAAGCAGTACACACTAGACACACTCAGGGATGGGTAGATGAAGTAATTACTGATATAACTACCTTAATAACAAGAGTAAGAAAAGCACAAGAAAACAAAGAAATAGTATCTATAGCCTATCAAGGTAATGCTGTAGAGATATGGGAAGAGTTTGACAAAGCTAATTTGTATATTGATTTAGGCTCTGATCAAACATCACTACACAATCCTTGGGCTGGGGGATATTACCCTGTAGGTGTTTCTTTTGAAGAAGCAAATGATCTAATGGCTAATAATCCTTTGAAGTTTAAAGAATTAGTACAAGATTCCCTAAGACGTCAGGCTACAGCTATCAATAAACACACTGCTAAGGGCACATATTTCTTTGACTATGGTAATGCATTCTTATTAGAAGCATCACGTGCAGGGGCAGATATTATGGCTCCTAATGGCATAGACTTTAAATATCCTAGTTATGTACAGGATATTATGGGACCG
Organism: Myroides oncorhynchi; assembly: GCF_020905415.1. NCBI lineage: Bacteria > Pseudomonadati > Bacteroidota > Flavobacteriia > Flavobacteriales > Flavobacteriaceae > Myroides > Myroides oncorhynchi. Next base: position 779,373 of record NZ_JAJJMP010000001.1, read on the forward strand.
ATGTGTTTTGATTATGGTTTTGGTCCTTTTAGATGGGTATGCGCTTCAGGTAATCCTGAGGACTTAGCTAAGACAGACCAGATAGCATGTGAAATACTAGAAGAGATGATTAAAAGCTCTCCAATAGAAATACAGCAACAAATGGCTGATAATATTCGTTGGATAAAAGGTGCACAAGAGAATAAATTAGTAGTTGGTTCACAGGCTCGTATCTTATATGCAGATGCTGAAGGACGTATTAATATTGCTAGAGCCTTTAATGACGCTATTAAAGCAGGAAAAATAGGTCCTGTGGTATTAGGAAGAGATCATCATGATGTATCAGGTACAGATTCACCATACAGAGAAACTTCTAACATATATGACGGCTCTAAGTACACTGCAGATATGGCAATACACAATGTCATCGGTGACAGTTTTAGAGGTGCTACATGGGTATCTATACACAATGGTGGTGGAGTAGGATGGGGAGAAGTAATAAATGGAGGTTTTGGCATGTTACTTGATGGTACATTAGATGCTCAGAAGAGATTAGAATCAATGTTATTCTGGGATGTAAATAACGGTATTGCTAGAAGAAGCTGGGCTCGTAATGACGAAGCAATCTTTGCTATAAAAAGAGCAATGGAAGTAGAACCACTTTTAAAAGTGACAATACCTAATATTGTAAATGAAGATTTGTTAAAATAACCATTAAAAATAAACTCATGAAAGCTATTAAATTATTACCATTCGCACTATTGATGCTTTTTATAGCGTCATGTAGTAGTGTTCGAGTAACAGCAGATTACGACAAAGCTGTAGACTTTAGGCAATACAAGACCTATGCGTTCTTTAAAGAAGGGATTGATCAGGCTAAAATTAACGACTTAGACAAAAAAAGAATACTTACTGCAATAGATGCAAATCTAACTGCTAAAGGTTTTTCTAAAACGGATAAGAACCCTGACTTTGTAATCAACATCTTTACTAAAGCACAAGAAAAAGTCAATGTAACAACCAATAACAACTTTTACTCTCCTTATGGGTATTATGGTTGGGGATGGGGGCCATATTGGGGACCAAATAACACAACAGTTTCTACTTCTATAGAAGGTACATTATATGTAGACATCTTAGATACAAACAAAAAAGTATTAATCTGGCAAGGAATAGGTACAGGCTATCTAGACAAAGCTCCTAATCCTGATAAAAAAGAAGAACGTATTAATGATTTTATTGAAAAAATATTAACTAAGTTTCCTCCAACAATAGAAAAAAAATAAATTATAAGAAAGGCTCACTTGATCAGTGAGCCTTTCTTTTTTATTATGCGTTACTTTAAACGGTCATCCACATACCCTGTATTTCTGTTTTCAACTTTTAAATTTGCATTATTCTGTTTTACTGGAACACCACTCAGTCCACTATAAATTCCTTTATATATAATTTCCAAATTTCTATCTTTAGAACTAAAATCATACTCTACCATTCCTTTTCTATCTACCAATGGAGATATCCATTTTACTTTGGTTTTCTCTATATCCTCTGCATCCACTTCTGCTAGTAATTGACCATCAACAACTCCCACTCCCCCTATTGATATAACTTTCGATGATTCTACTTCATAAGGATAAACAATTTTTTGTGTATCACTCGGTACCAGCACTTTCATTACAGTCATTGCAAAAGTAGAGTTAGAATACTCAGCAAATAATTTAAATACAAAATAAGCACTATTACCTTCAGTATACAGAATTGCTTTCTTAGTACTTTCATTCACATCTACAGCTAATACAACTTCTTTTATATTATACTTAACTCCATTGATTACAAAAGTTTGAGCTTCAACAATTGAATTTGGTTTTACTACCACTTCAATAACATTACTATTAGCATAATCTGCTTTAGTAGCAATAAACTTATATTTCCCAGCCTTCTCTGCAGTCCAAATATTAGAACTCAAAACAGTCCCCCCTACCTCTTGTATTTTGTAATCTTTTATATCCTTTCCGCCTTCTGTAGTTACAGAGAATTGGACTTTATCTCCAATATTAATAATTTGTTTATCAACATCTAATTTTAAAGGCTCTACAATTGCTTCACCCGAATCAGATACAAAAACAGAAAATACAGTACTATTCTGATAGCCAACTTTTTTAGCTATAACATTATACACTCCTTTTTTATCAAATTTATATGTCTTTGTTATTTTTTGTTGGTTGATGTAAAAAACAGCGTCAGACACTTCGTTATTTGACTTATCTAAAGCAGAGAAAGTTACCACATCACCCACTACTACACTTCTCTTATTTGCGGTTAAAAGAAGTTCTTTTTTATTCAAATTATCTATTGAATCATCTTTACTACAACCTAATATGGTAACTATAGTCAATAATACAATAGAAAAATATACGCCTATTTTGTTCATATCTAATTTCTTTACACTTATTATTTAAAATCTATTCTTTGAAGTTCACTAAAACCTAAATATTCTTGCTTCTTATTTGAAGAAATATTTTTTACATTACTTTTAATAGGAAAAAATGACAATTCATAAAAATCACCTTCATACTTCACTTCTAATTTCTTGTCCTTCGAAACCAACTCATATTTTATCTTACCTGGTCTTTCATTTACTGCATCAAAAGGCGCTAACCAATTTGAAAAAGCACGATCAATACCCTCTTTGCCAAACTTAATAACTTCTTTATCTCCAACAACTCCAATTCCACCAAGAGGAAACACGTCAGCTGGATTAGCGTTACTAGGTAAAACAAAATCTTTTTCATTAGACACATAAACCCCCATCGTATAAATTCCTATTGCTTGAGATTGATAATTTATAGCATAGAGTCTAAATACTTGATATTTCTTTCCATTTGTTATATCTGTATATAAATATGGTATTGGTTTATCACTTCCTTCGTCTTTTGCATCAGCTACTAAAAGCACCTTTTCTACACCATATTTGGTACCATTGATTACAAAACTTTTATCATCCTTAATCTCTTTAGGATTTACTTTAATAGTTATTACCTCACTCTTTACATATCCACCTTTGAAAGCATACAAGCTATAAGTACTCGCTTTATGAGCAGTCCATTTTTCTGACAATAATAGCCCTGAGCCAATCTGTTCGATATAAAAACCTGTAACCACTTTTCCACCAGATGTAACAGTAAAGCTCACTTCTTCACCTGCTATAATTTCACTTTTATTAGCCACAAGTTTTAATTTTAAATCAATAACATTGCCGACCATTAGATTCTCAGGATAACTAGCCTTATACCCTTGCTTCTTTGCTACAATTGAGTAAACTCCTTCTTTGTTAAAATCATAATCATTTGTTGCTTTCGCATCATTAACATAGAAGTCTACTCCTAGCACTTCTTTATTATGAATATCTACAGCTTTAAAAACAACTTTCTCTCCTGGAACAATTGTCTTCTTATTCAACTTAACGAACAATTCCTTCAAAGAGGTCTCATCTATTTTATCATCATCTTTACTGCATGAAATAGCAATTAAAGAGAAGATGGCAATAGAAAAATATATAAATAACTTCTTCATTTTGTTTAAATTTAAATTTGAGTATTAAAATCAATTACTAAAAATTGACTTACAGTTGTATCCTAGACGTTACTTTATTGGAGTTACTTTCAAATTATTTAACCTAACTTCTCCGTACTTAGGTTCCTCTAGCGTGCTATTACTTATTCTTTTCTTTACAGGCTGAGGCAATAGACCAAAGAATTCTCCTTCATAATTAAGACCTAGTTTTCCATCTTTAGATTTGAAACCATACTTAATCTTACCTGGTTTTTTACTTGGACCATCAAAAGGAGCTTGCCATTCTACCCAATTCTTATCAAATCTAGAAACTCCATAACTTAAAACTACAGTTTCTTCTAGCACAGCAATCCCCCCAATAAATACCACATCTGAAGGATTAACTTCACTTGGCAAAACGAAAACCTCTTTATTGTTAGGAGTAAATACGGCAAATTGATAAGTACATAGAGCAGTCTGATCATCAAAAGCATGAAGATTATAAAGTAAATAAGTATCTCCTTTCTCGGTTTTATAAAAATATGGTTGCTGCTGATTTTCCTCTTTTACATCCACATATAAGAATACTTTATCTACACCATACTTTTTACCATTGACTGTGAAAGCCTGATTGTCTTTAATTTCTTTAGGTTTTACAGTGATGATAATTTCTTCGCTATTAAAACAACCTTCTTTAAATGCAAAAAACTTAAATGTACCTGGAACATTGCTACTCCATTTATTTCCACTTAGTAATCCATTATCAATAGCCTCAATATAGTAACCTGAAATGCTTTTTCCTCCTAAAGAAACTTTAAACTCAACCTCTTCTCTAACTGTAATATCTATACTAGTCACTGCTAGTTCTAACTTTTGAGATACAACATCTCCCACCATGATAGCTGTAGGTGTACTATTCATATACCCTACTTTTTTAGCAACAATATTATATATACCGCGCTTGTCAAATTTATGCTCTTTGGTAATTTTTGTTTCATCAACATAAAAATCAACATCAGAAACTTCTTTACTTTCCCTATCTACAGCCTTAAGTGATACTGAACTACCTACACTTATTGCATTCTTAGGAATTATCACAAACAATTCTTTTTGTATTGTGTCATCTGGTGTATTGTCCTCACTACAAGAAAATGCAGAAAGAACTAATAAAAACCCAGAAAAAAACAATAATAATTTTTTCATAATTTTATATTTATATTGGTTAATTAGTGATTACTAAATAACAATATCATTCAAAACCTATCAAATCTATTACTAAACCTATTCAAACAAATTTTATTTACTTTAACACTATTCAAATAGCTAGGATATCATGTTATGACTTACTATCTTAAAAAAACAAAATCAACAGCTTAGACTTGATATTAATTCTAAGCTTAATTGATTCATTGTTTTTATTATATTTACATCAAACAATAACAAATTTCATTTATGAAAACACAAGAATATGAAAGTAACGACTTGATCGAAAGATTACCACAGCATTTGAAACAATTTATCAAGCCGCAGAGCTATCAAGACTATACACCTATCAATCAAGCTGTATGGAGATATGTAATGCGTAAAAATGTTGATTATCTATCTAAAGTCGCTCACGAATCATATCTTGAAGGTCTAGCTAAAACAGGTATTTCTATAGAAAGTATCCCAAGTATGTATGGGATGAATAGAATATTAAAAGAAATAGGCTGGACTGCTGTAGCAGTAGATGGCTTTATACCACCTAATGCCTTTATGGAGTTTCAGGCTTATAAAGTACTTGTTATTGCATCAGATATTAGACAATTAGAAAATATAGAATACACACCCGCACCAGATATTATACACGAGGGAGCAGGGCACGCACCTATTATCGCTAATCCAGAGTATGCTGAATACTTAAGACGATTTGGCGAGATAGGGTGTAAAGCTATTTCTTCAGGTAGAGATTATGAAATATATGAAGCTATCCGACTACTGTCTATTCTTAAAGAGGCTGAGGGTGTAGATTCTGACCAAATCAAAAAAGCAGAAGAGCAAGTAGATTATCTACAGAATCTAACAGAAGAACCTTCTGAAATGGCGTTAATACGCAATCTTCACTGGTGGACTGTTGAGTATGGTCTAATAGGAACTCCTGAAGCCCCAAAGATATATGGAGCAGGATTGTTATCTTCTATTGGAGAGAGTGCTTGGTGTATGACTGACAATGTAAAGAAACTTCCTTATAGCATAGAGGCAGCTTTTCAAGGTTTTGATATTACTAAACCTCAACCTCAGCTATATGTAACACCTGACTTTGCTTACCTAAGTGAAGTCCTAGAAGAGTTCGCAAATAAGATGGCTTTAAGAAAAGGAGGTTTAATGGGAATAAACAAACTGATTGATTCTAAAGCTTTAGGTACGATAGAACTGAATACAGGGTTGCAAATATCAGGTGTATTCACACGTGCTATCGAACACGAAGGCAAACCTGCCTATGTACAGACTATTGGTAAAACAGCTCTATCTTATAGAGAAAAAGAACTAGTAGGACATGGTACAGATACACATCCTCATGGATTTGGTACTGCATTAGGTCGCCTAAAAGGAATCAACTTAGCTATCGAAGATATGAGTCCTAGAGACTTAAAAGCTTATAATCTATATGAAGGAAAACCTGTAACCTTAGAGTTTGAAGGCGGTATCACTGTGTCAGGAACAAATATCACTGGAATTAGAAATATACAGGGTAAGATTATTCTGATTAGTTTCAGCGACTGTACAGTAAAGCATTATGATGAAGTATTGTTCCAACCTGAATGGGGAACTTATGATATGGCCGTAGGAGCTAATGTTATCTCTGCGTTCTCAGGACCTGCAGATTACAACAGTTTTGATTTAATTAATCACGTTCCTTCTAGCCAAACAATAAAGGCAAAGAGAGACGAAAAGAAGATAAAGCTTGAGAACTTATATCAAGAAGTTAGAGCAATGAGAGAAGAGAATAAAGCTGCTAATCTAGACCTTATTTTAGATACTATAAAGGAAGATTACGCTACAGATTGGTTGTTGACAGTAGAAATACTAGAACTAGCTAAAAAAGCTTCTAATACACCATTAGCTGAAAAAGCAATGAGCCACCTAACATCTGTTCAAAGTAACAGACCTGAGGTAGCTCATTTAATCAAAGACGGTATTGAGATAATCAATAAAAGCTTATAAAGCCATATCGAAGACCAAGTCTTTGTCTTGTTGTATCACATTACCTTGATACTCTAGTTTCCAACCTAAAGTTTGGGTAACTATTAATATTTTAGAAAGTTCGCTTATAAGTCGATTCTCTGCATTCGATTTTAAAGTGGACTTTTCTATTTTATCTTCCAAGTCTTTCTTAACCTTAGCGTTAATTTTATTATAATCATCCCCTTTAAAAGGATTAAACTTACTCTGCTCGACATCGAGTATTTGGTAATCAGGATATATCTGTACTTCTGCTTCAGGTATGTATAATAACTGAACTACCTTATTCTTCTCATCTATCTGATATTTCAGTTGACTCAAATCATAAGACACTGTCGCTTTAGCATTGACGATTACAACAGCCTTCTTATCAAAAGAAACCAAGTTCATCAGATACTTCTGCTGATCTTTATAAGTCATCACTTGAGAGAAAGTAGCCTCTGTCACCACTAATTTGCTCACATTCTTTAACTGCTCTTGGATCAGGGCAGTGTTATATTGCATATCATCACTCTTTCCTTTCACTAGGTAGTTATACACTACTACTCCTGAAAACATAAAAAAGAGCACTACAAATATTCCGAAAACTACACGTAACAACTTTCTCATAATTATCTAAAACTCATAAATGGATATTTCTCTAACAAGTAATCTATTTTCTCTACTAATGTATCTAAGAATGCTAAGTGCTGTTCTGCCGTAGGGTTAAATGGTCTGTGATTTAGACCTTTCTGTACATCATCTACCTTTTGCATTATCGGATACATATCTGGATGAATCCAAATAGTATTAAAACGCTCCCATACATAATCTATTGCTAGTTCATTAGGGTGCAGCATATCTGCTTTATAAAAGCGATAATCTCTCAGTTCATCCATCACGATCTCATAAGACGGAAAGTAACTTACAGTTCCCTCATTCTGCTGATCTAACACATCGTGAAGTGCAGCAAACAGGACAGATTTACTTCTCTGATTCTCTATGATACCATCTTTAAAATGTCTCACAGGAGAGACTGTAAAGACTATTTGTATCATAGGGTTGATTGTCTTTACTAATTTAATAATATTAGATAGACTAGCATATACTTCATCATAAGAAAGTAATCTCTTCTTAAAGTTACTCTGAGCTACTTTATGACAATTAGCAACTACCATGCCTGACTCTATATGCTCATACACCCAAGCCGTCCCAAGTGTAATATATAAGAATGTACTCTCTCTTAGAGCAGTCTGCAAGTCAAACAGCTTTACATTTAGTTTCGTCACAATATCCTCTTCGTCTAACTCATTCAAATCCGAATGGGCAATAAAGCTACTCCATACTTCATTATGACAAAACACATCTTCACTTGTGAACTCGTGTCCATTAACAGCATATTCTATCACACGCTCTATCGCGATCGGGTGAAACAGAATACCGAATGGATTCACCACACTCTGGAACTGAAAGTTCTTAAGCTTATCACTTATATTAACAGCAAAACAAGATCCTATAGACAAGATCTTATCGTCATACTTAATTCTATCTTTTGCCTCTTTTATGGGCACGACTGTACTAAACTTCATATCCTATTATCTCTTGAACCTTAAATCCACAACTACCATTTACTGCGAATTAATTCTACTTCACATAGCTTCAATTAGCTCTAAAACCACACTGTAGTGTGCTTTAATCAAATTTTACTCTGTTTAGTATAATTTATTCTCGTTTAAACGTTTTCTGCGTATTTAAGGTTGTATAAAAAAAGATTCTCTACTGAGAATCTTTTTTATGTATATCACTATTTTAAGTAATCTTTAGCGTGTGCTATAGCTTCTGCCATACCTGCTGGGTTTTTACCTCCTGCTGTAGCGAAGAACGCTTGTCCTCCACCTCCACCTTGGATATATTTACCTAACTCGCGTACGATAGTACCAGCATTAAGTCCTTTGCTTTCTACTACATCTTTAGATACATAGCAAGTCAACATCGGTTTGTCATTTGCCACACTTCCGAATAATACATATAAGTTAGAAAATTCATTCCCTAACTCATACGCTAAATCTTTAGCGCCTGAAGCATCTAAATCAACTTCTACAGCTAAGAAAGAGATACCATTCACTTCTTGGACTTGACCTTTAAGGTCGCCTTTTAAGTTCTTTGCTTTTTCTTTTAATAACTGCTCTATTTGTTTTTTAAGCTTAGTATTTTCATCTTGAAGAGTTCCTACAGCTTTTAAAGTATCTTGTGGATTCTTTAATACCATCTTAATCTCTTTTAACAAGATCTCTTGCTCAGTATAGAACTGACGAGCTCCTTTATTAGTAATCGCCTCAATACGACGGATACCAGCTGCTACAGCTCCTTCACTTACTATTTTAAACTGCCAGATATCACTAGTATTTGTTACATGGGTTCCTCCACATAGTTCCATACTCTCACCAAACTTAATAGCACGTACTTCATCACCGTATTTCTCACCAAATAAAGCCATAGCTCCTTCTGCGATAGCCTGAGCCATCGGAATACTTCTGCGTTCTACTAAAGGCAAGTGATCGTGGATTCTATCATTAACGAAAGCCTCTACTTGTGCTAGCTCTTCCTCAGTCACTTTAGCAAAGTGAGAGAAGTCAAAACGCAAGTGCGTAGGTGATACTAGCGAACCTTTTTGCTCTACGTGTGTACCTAATATAGTACGCAACGCTTGGTGTAATAAATGCGTTGCAGAGTGGTTAGCCATTGATTGTTTACGTGCATCTACGTCTACCTTTGCTACTAATGATGCTTCTACATTAGCAGGAAGCTCTCTAACGATATGTAAGATTAAGTTATTCTCTTTCTTTGTATCGATAACTTCGATAGTTTCATTAGCAGATACCAACACTCCGTTATCTCCTACTTGACCTCCTCCTTCAGGATAGAATGGAGTAGCATCTAATACGATTTGGAATAACTTACCATCTTTTTTACTATCTATTTTTCTAAAACGTGTAATCTTTACTTCATTCTCTAATTGATCATATCCTACGAATTGTTCTACGTTACCTGGTATTAATACACTCCAGTCGTCTGTAGATACCTCTGATGCTGCACGAGAACGAGTTTTTTGTTCTAACATCGCAGCGTCAAATCCAGCCTCATCTAACTCAAATCCTCTTTCTCTTAAGATAAGAGCAGTTAAGTCAATAGGGAATCCGAATGTATCGTATAGTTCAAAAGCTTTCACTCCTGAAACTACTTTACCTTCTGTTTGAGCGATTACATTATCTAATAAGTGTAAGCCTTGATCTAACGTTCTTAAGAAAGATGCCTCTTCTTCTCTAATTACGTTCTTTACTAAGTCTTTTTGACTAGTGATTTCTGGGAAGAACTCACCCATCTGAGCGCTTAATACATCTACTAACTGATAGATAAACGGTTCTTTCTTATCTAAGAAAGTAAATGCATAACGAATAGCACGACGTAAAATACGGCGGATAACATATCCTGCACCTCCATTAGAAGGCAACTGTCCGTCAGCAATAGCAAATGCTACAGCTCTAACGTGGTCAACAATTACACGGATAGCGATATTTATCTTCTCTTCTTCTTCATCCTTAGCCTTCATCGTGTATTTACCACCTGTCAGCTCAGATACTTTAGCGATAAGCGGAGAGAATACATCTGTATCATAGTTAGACTGTACACCTTGAAGCACCATACATAGACGTTCAAATCCCATACCTGTATCTACGTGTTGAGCAGGAAGTTTCTCTAATGAACCATCCGCTTTACGGTTAAATTCCATAAATACGTTGTTCCATATCTCTACTACCTGTGGGTGATCACCATTCACTAGTTCATGACCAGGAATAAGTGCTTTCTCATCAGCATTACGGATATCTACGTGTATCTCAGTACAAGGTCCACAAGGTCCTTGATCTCCCATTTCCCAGAAGTTGTCTTTCTTATTACCCATAAGGATACGATCCTTACCGATTAGACCACTCCAGATATCATAAGCTTCTTGGTCGAAAGGGACATTCTCTTCCTCACTACCTTCAAATACAGTAACGTACAAAATATCTTTAGGAATCTTATAAACTTCAGTTAACAACTCCCAAGCCCAATTAATCGCTTTCTCTTTAAAGTAATCTCCAAAACTCCAGTTCCCAAGCATCTCAAACATCGTATGATGATAAGTATCAATACCTACCTCTTCTAAGTCATTGTGTTTACCTGATACTCGAAGGCACTTCTGTGTATCAGTGATACGGTTACTTTTAGGCTTGGCGTTTCCTAAGAAATATTCTTTAAACTGGGCCATCCCAGAGTTATTAAACATTAATGTTGGATCGTCTTTTAGAACGATCGGCGCAGAAGGCACTATCATGTGACCTCTCTCTTCAAAAAAGCTTAAAAACTTCTGACGAATTTCTTGTGATTTCATATCCTTTGGAAACTAAATTATTCTTTTATATTCTTATTATTAAGTTAGTCGCTTACTTGTTAAACATATTATAAATTAACGAATAACTATACTTTATTTTATTCTCTTTGACACTTAAATTACTGATATAACGAAAACATTTTTTAAATTTGTTATCTAACCAACTTCATCCCTTCTAAGAAGGTTCAAAAAGATAGTGCAAAAATAGTGGTTTTTTTAAAATATGGCTAAGGTAAAATATTATTACGACCCTGAAAAATTAGCGTTTCTAAAAATACGTCCTAAAAAGTTTAAACAACTAGGAAATATACTCCTATTTATCATTACTGCGGCTATTTTTGGTGTAATGGGATTGATTTTTTTAATTAACAGTGATATCCTCCAAACTCCTAAAGAAAAGAAGCAAGCAAGAGAAATAGCTGAGTTCAAAACGAATTATACTCTTCTAAACAAGAAGCTTGATCTTATCGCAGAAGTTTTAGATGAATTAGAAGTTCGAGATAATGATATTTACAGAGCCTATTTTAATACAGCTCCTATTCCAGACGAACAACGCAAATCAGGCCTTGGAGGGATTAATCGATATCGCACATTTATTGGATTAAATAATGAACGACTATTAACGGAAACAAATGTCAAGATGGACCAACTACTAAAGCAAGTAGCTATTCAATCGCAGTCACTAGACGATATCATCGCTCTAGCTAAGAAAAAAGAAGAGTTTCTATCATCTATTCCAGCAATACAACCAGTCAAAAATGAAGACTTAAAGAGAATGGCATCAGGATATGGTTACCGAAGCGATCCTTTTACGAAAATTAAGAAATTTCACTCTGGTATGGACTTCTCTGCTGAAGTAGGAACTCCTATTTATGCTACAGGTAATGGTAAAGTGATACGTGCTAATAATGAATTATCAGGATATGGAAATCTTATCGAGGTCGATCATGGATATGGATATCTCACTCGATACGCTCACTTAAGTAAATATCAGGCTAAGGCTGGACAATTAGTTAAACGAGGTGATATCATTGGTTATGTTGGTAGTACAGGACGAAGTTCTGGTCCACACTTACACTATGAGGTACACTACCAAGGGAACGTAGTCAATCCACTGAACTACTACTATGGAGAAATCTCTGCTAAAGAATTTGAACTTCTATCTCAAGAAGCTAACCAAGAAAATCAATCACTTGACTAATGGAATTAAACTTACCTGATAAAAGATACTATAGTATTGGTGAACTAGCAAAAGCATTTGACGTAAATACTTCTTTATTGCGATTCTGGGAAAAAGAATTTGATATTATAAAACCTAGAAAAAACGCTAAGGGAAATCGTATGTTCACTCCTCAAGATGTGCAAAATTTACAACTTATCTATCACCTTGTTAAAGAGAGAGGTTTCACATTAGAGGGTGCAAAAGAACACATGAAAAAAAATGCTAAAGATATTATGGATAACTTTGAGATTATACAAAAGTTAGAAGGAATCAAAACTGCTCTACTAAATATTAAAAATGAACTCTAAATAAAAAAGAAATGAAAAAAGCGTTACCTATTATTATCGTATTAGTTGTCCTAGTTGGTGGATATTTTATGATGTCAATGAACTATAACAACTCTGCATTAGTTTATAAACAAGCTACTGACAAATCTTGGGCTGATGTACAAGGTGCTTACCAACGTAGAACTGACCTTATTGGTAATTTAGTAAACACTGTAAAAGGTGCTGCTGACTTCGAAAAATCAACACTAGAAGCAGTAGTTAATGCTCGTGCTAAAGCGACTTCAGTAACTGTAGATCCAACGAATATGACTCCTGAAAAATTACAAGAGTTCCAACAAGCACAATCTGGTGTATCTAGTGCTTTAGGTCGTTTATTAGTAACTGTAGAGAAGTACCCTGACTTAAAAGCAAATCAAAACTTCTTAAAACTACAAGACGAACTAGCTAGTACTGAAAACCAAATCTTAACGCAACGTACTCGTTTTAACGATGCTGTAGCTGCATACAATGGTTATGTATTAAAAGTACCTGCTAAATGGTTCTTAAGTGAGTATAAAGAAAGACCTTTCTTCCAAGCTGAAGCTGGATCAGAGAAAGCTCCTGAAGTAAAATTCTAATCTAATCAACTATGAGCGGGCTAAGAGACTATCTAACCAAGACAGACGAAGAGGAAATCGTGCTAGCAATAACGCAAGCAGAGAAGAACACTTCTGGAGAAATAAGAGTACACATCGAGACTACATCTAAAAAGCCTCCATACGAGAGAGCACAAGAGGTATTCTTCGAACTAGGAATAGATAAAACTGCTGCTAGAAATGGTGTGTTATTCTACATCTGTACGACCTCTAAAGCTTTCGTGATATTAGGAGATCAAGGAATAGATGATAAAGTCAAAGTAGAGAATTTCTGGGAAGGAACAAAAGAACTAGTGATTAACCACTTTAAGCAAGGCTTATTTAAACAAGGTCTAATCTATGGTATTCTTAAAGCAGGAAGCCAACTAAAAGTTCATTTCCCCTCTTCTGACGAAAATAAAAACGAATTACCAAACGAAATATCTAAAGCATAAACACCAATGATCAAGCTAATATTAAAAGCATATCATTTCATATTAGTGATTATAGCCTTGCTATTATCACAATTCACTTATGCTCAATTTGACGTACCTGAGAAACCATCGTTTCAGACTTCAGTATATGACTATGCAACAATCTTAGATACAAATCAAAAACAACAATTAGAACAAAAATTAATAGCGTATAGTGACTCTACTTCTACCCAAATAGTCTTAATTACCATTCCATCCCTTAAAGGAGAAGATATCGGTATGCTAGGACCTAAATGGGGACAAGAGTGGGGAATCGGCCAAAAGGGAAAAGACAATGGTATCGTTATCTTAATGGCTGCTAAAGAACGCAAGATAGGTATCTATCCAGGTTATGGTGTAGAACATAAGATAACAGCTGGACAAGGAGGAGAAATCATCCGTAATATCATTATTCCTGAATTTAAAAGAAACGACTACTACGCTGGACTTGATAAAGGTACTGATGCAGTATTCGAATTACTAACTGGAACTTATCAAGCAGATAAGACTATTCGCTCAGATGGAGAGAATAGTATAGGAGGTCTTGTATGTTTAGGTGTTATTATCTTTATGATCGTATTCGCTATTATCTCTAGTAACAAGAACAATAAAGGCGGTGGCGGCGGTAACTCCCGCAATCGCAATGTAGCAGGTACCCTACTTGACATCTTAGTTCTTAGTAGCCTTGGCAGTGGAAGTAGCAGAGGCGGAGGTAGCTTCGGTGGAGGTGGTGGATTCGGCGGAGGAGGCGGTGGCTTTGGAGGCGGATTTGGCGGAGGTGGATTCTCTGGTGGAGGATCTAGCGGTAGCTGGTAAACATTTTAAACAAATAATACATAAGCAGGTAATATAGCTCTCAACCAGAGTTTATATTACCTGCTTTTTTTTATACTAGTACATTTCTAATCATTACATATTAACAACATCGTGCATCCATATTGACAGCATTAAAAAGGTTGTTTTAATGGACTCACTATGGACTCACTATGGACTCATCATAGACTCACTCAACATCAAATAAAAAAACAAGAGGATTACAACTGTTTTTGCAGTCATCACCCTCTTGTTTTATTTAATTCTATTATTTGTTACAATCTAATAACTCATCACTCTCATCGGTCTACTTCCTCCCATTCTCCCTTTATTGCCTTTATTTTTAGTTCCTGCGAACTCATTTAGTTTATAAGTAATAGAGAACATCGCGTATCTCTTAAGTACTAAGCTCTCTGAATCTACGATCTGCATGGGGTCGATAGTACGAGTACTACTAGTATTTTGATTTAACACATCATATACTTTTACCTTAGCACTAAACTTATCCTTATAAAAGTCATACGCTAAACTGATATTCCACATATAAAAGTCTTTCTTAAAGCCAGAAGCAATCTGCGAATTAAAATTGTAAGCAAAGTCGTTACCGAAAGTTACTTTCTTTGGCCAATAGGAAGTCGTCTGTATATTAAATCGATGAGTAAAATTAGACGCTTTATCCACAGAGAAGTTTGTATAATTGGTACTATTGTGATTATAGTTATAAGATGGCTTGATGGATAACCACTCGCCATAATCATACGTTAGATACACACGGGGGCCTATTGTATTACTAGTAGCAGTATAAGTAGCTCCATCTATATAACCGTTACTCACTGTTTGATTATATCTAAGCATAATACCGTATCTCAATGTGTGTTCTCCCCACTTGCTATTCTTAAACCAATCTCCCGTTACTCCCCACTGATAATTACCATTAATGTTCTTATAGGTAGAAATAGCCTTCTTATCTTCATCATAAATCACGGAGCCTACGATACTGTTATCATATACACTCAGATTTCCTGAGATACTATATCCTGCTCTAGTCTGGAAGTTATAAGAGCGATAACTAACATTAGCATTATGCTGTCCTGTCGGTTTAAGATCAGGGTTACCTATCGTAGTGCTTAATGGATTAGAAATATCTGTAATATCTAAGAGCTGATTGGCACTCTGATAAGAAACATTATAACGATAGATAGCGAATAAACTGTTATCCTTAGACAAGCGATAATTAAACATCGCATTCACATTCGGATTTACATAACGTGTATCTAAATCATACCATTTCTCATTATAAAGAGCTGTAGCAGTATTCTTAACTATTTGGGTATTCGTAGTTACATTAACATTATACTTATTCTTATTAAGAGCAAAATTCACATAAGGCGACACTGTGTTACCTATGGTCGTATATCTATTCGTTTCTAATATATTCAGATCAGTATATCCTTGTTCCTTCTCATTGTAATTAAATACTTGAAGGTCATTTATACTCTGTCTTCTACTCCACTCTGTACCTACAGAGACACTTAACGAGTCTGTGATAGGCTGTGTAAATTCTACAGAGATACCATAATTATCTGTTGTACTATAATCTTGTCTATACTGTCTACGCCTATCATCTACCTTTTCAGATTGGTAGAACTGAGTTAGCGACTCTCTCAATGCATCATGAGTAGAGTTCTGATTAGAATTATTCATCTCAACACTAAAATATTGCCCTTTCTGCTTAAGTTTTCGAGTATAGCGAGCTGAACTCCCAAAACTAATAGAATTCCCAGTAGATGAATTAGTAGAAGTACTGCTATTTAATTTATCACCCTTCTCGTCAAAAGACATTTGATCACTATTACTATTAGAGAAAGTGTGATCTTTACTAAAATGAGGACTAAAATAAAAAGCGTCTTTCTCTCCTGTATAGTCAATAGATACATTTCCTCTATGCCCTTCGTTCCCTCCTAGTGAAGCAGAATTAGAATCTGTACTAAACTGTCCTGAAGGCAAGAACTTAGTACTCGAAGATTTATTCGCCTGTTCTGTCTCTGCGAAGTTATAATCATAACTACCATTGACCTTTAATTTATCAGACACATCCTCTACAAAATTAAGTCCAAACATACGTGACTCTGTCAATCCTCCACGAGAACGACCAGTTCGCATATTATCAAAGACCTTATCCATAGAGAATCCTACTGCATTAATATTATTAGCAGAACCGATCAAACTGACTTTTCTATGCTTATTAAAGGTGTTTAAGAACAGTCCGCTCTCATAATGATCATCGGTTCCATATCCTCCAGAAACTCTTCCGAAATGCCCTTTATTCTTATCTTCGTCTATTGTGATATTAATACTCGCATCATCAGATCGACTTTTCTCGCCTGTGAATTTCTCTCTCTTCGTCTTCTTATCCGTTATTTGAACTTTCTTTATAATCTCAGCGGGAAGATTCTCTAGAGCAACAGCTCCATCTTCATTAAAAAAAGGCTTACCGTTCACAAGTATTTCATTGACAGGTTTACCATTGACAGTTATCTTTTTATTCTCATCAAGTTGTACACCTGGTAAGTTTTTTAATAGTTCCTCTAGATTCGCATCAGGGCGGACTTTAAAAGAAGAAGCATTAAACTCTAAGGTATCTTTCTTTATGCGGATAGGCGGAGCTTCAGCCACAATAACTACTTCATCAAGCTGGTTGCCATATTCGTTCAGAATAAGTATCTTAAGATCAATATCTTCCGATATACCTTTATCAAACTTCTTGGTAAAGTCTTTATATCCAATCATCGAAATTTTAAATAGCACAGGCTCACTTACTTTATTAAATGCAAGTTTAAAATTTCCTTTTGCATCTGTCATCGTGTACTCTACCAGACTAGAATCCCGCTCTTTAGAAAGATAGACAGTTGCAACCTCAATAGGTTTCTTAAGGCTATCTAGTACAGTTCCAGTCATATTCACCGTACTTTGTGAATAGGCATTCACAAAGGATATTACTAGAAGTAAGCTCAGAAATTTTCTCATAAAAAAAGCGGTCAATGTTAGTACACAAAGACCGCTTGATTATATAAAATATATTATCTACTATTTTTGACGGAAATAAATCTCAATAGGCACACCACTGAAGTTGTACATTTCTCTTAACTTATTCTCGATATATCGTTTGTAAGGGTCTTTGATATATTGTGGCAAGTTAGCAAAAAATACGAATTGCGGCGTAGGTGTAGGCAATTGCATACAATATTTTACCTTGATATATTTTCCTTTAATTGCTGGAGGTGGCGTCTGCTCTACTACAGGCAACATTGCTTCATTAAATTTAGAAGTCGAAATTCTCGCTTTTCTATTTTGATATACTTCTACAGCAGTTTCTAACGCTTTTAATAAACGTTGTTTAGTGATCGTAGACGTAAATATGATAGGCACATCAGTAAATGGCGCTATTTCTTCGCGAATTCTATCTTCATACTGTTTAGCAGTCATTGTATCTTTATCAACTAAATCCCATTTATTAACAAGGATTACGATACCTTTTCTGTTTTTCTCAGCTAACCAGAATATACTTTGATCTTGTCCTTCGAAACCACGTGTAGCATCAATCATCAAGATACATACATCACTGTGCTCAATAGCTCTCACAGATCTCATTACTGAATAGAACTCAAGATCTTCTTTTACTTTTGCTTTTCTACGGATACCCGCAGTATCTACTAAGTTAAAGTCAAAACCAAACTGAGTAAAACGCGTATCAATAGCATCACGTGTAGTACCAGCTATATCAGTAACAATATAACGATCTTCTCCAATAAGTGCATTGATAAAACTAGATTTACCTGCATTAGGACGACCTACCACACAAAAACGTGGTAACTCCTCTTCAGTTTCATCTTTCTCTTCCTCTGGAGGTAAAGCTTTAATTACTTCGTCTAATAAATCCCCTGTACCACTACCACTAATACTAGCAATAGGAAATACCTCACCTAATCCTAAGTTATAGAATTCGAAAGTATCATTCATACGTTTAGAACTGTCTACTTTATTAACAGCTACTAATACAGGTTTAGTCTCTTTGCGCAATAGACGGGCTACTTCAGCATCCATAGGTGTGATACCTTCTTCTACATCTACTACAAATATTATTACATCAGCTTCCTCTATCGCTAGGGTAACTTGATGTCTAATTTCACCTTCAAAAATATCGTCAGAACCCTTAACGTATCCTCCAGTGTCTATCACTGAGAACTCACGTCCGTTCCACTCCGACTTGCCGTAGTTTCTATCACGTGTCACTCCACTAACCGAATCTACGATGGCGTCTCTTCTTTGAATCAAACGATTAAAAAAGGTTGACTTTCCTACGTTTGGTCTACCAACTATGGCTACTATACTACTCATAAATATTTTAAATATGTCGCAAAGTTAGTGTTTCAATGCGATATTATACTGATTATTTTACTATTCCTTACTTCTTTTGGTTATATCCGAAACGACGTAATTGATAGTCGTTAGATCTCCAATCTTTATTCACCTTCACGAAAAGCTCTAAGTGTACTTTCTTTAAGAAGAATTTTTCCATCTCTTCTCTTGCAGTGATACCTACACGTTTAAGCGCAGCTCCTTTATGTCCGATGATAATTCCTTTCTGACTATCACGTTCTACCATAATAACTGCTCTAATACGGATAATAGTTTCATCTTCTAAGAACTCTTCTGTCTCTACCTCTACTGCGTATGGTACTTCTTTATCATAATTAAGCAATATCTTCTCACGAATAATCTCACTCACGAAGAAACGCTCATTCTTATCTGTAAGAGAGTCTTTAGGAAAATAAGGTGGTGATTCAGGTAATAACTCGATGATACGTTCATACACAGCCTGTGTATTAAACTTCTCTAACGCAGAAATTGGGAATATCTCTGCATTGGGAACTTTCTCTCCCCATAGCGCTATTTGTTCTTCCAGTTGAGTCTGATTAGATTTGTCAATCTTATTAAGTAACAACATCACAGGTACCTTAGAGTTGTTAATTCTAGCGAAGAATGCTTCATCTTTTAACTCTCTTTCCCCTATCTCTACCATATAAATCAATACGTCCGCATCCTCAAAAGCAGATTTAACGAAGTCCATCATTGACTCTTGTAATTCGTATGCAGGTTTAATAATACCAGGTGTATCAGAGAATACGATTTGATAATCATCTCCATTCACGATACCTAATATTCTATGTCTAGTTGTCTGTGCTTTAGAAGTGATGATAGACAATCTCTCTCCTACTAAAGCATTCATTAGTGTTGATTTACCTACATTTGGATTACCAATAATGTTAACGTAACCAGCTTTATGCGTCATATTATTTAATTTTTTCAGTGGCAAAGGTAGCTTATATCAATGACATAGGAAAAATTAAATAATATTTATAACAACACTTTATATATATTTAAGTTTTAAATATTCATTGAATATATTGCAACATATAAGTAAAAGGACAAAAATAAAGAGCAAATACTATGACAGAAGAGCATAATAAACATTGGTCTAAAGTAGAATATCTACACGAAACAGTGAAGAATCCAAACATACATATTAAAGGAACAACAAGTTATTATAGCAATGCTTGGTCAGGTAACTTTGAAGAAAGTGTTGTGAGATACTTATATGGAGATGACTATAGTCTTCAGACTTGGAAACCTCTATGGCATATCGATCAGCTATATATAGGATCTCACGTCTGTATAGCAGCAGAAGTAGTAATCCTAATGGGAGGCAATAATACTCATCGCACAGATTGGTTTAGCCTATATCCCTTTAGTGAGACAATACAAGAATCATATCAAGCTAAGGGGAACACAATCATTAGTGATGGAGCTTGGTTAGGAATGCGTTCTATGATTATGCCAGGCATTAAGATAGGTGAAGGCGCTATTATTGCCTCAGGAGCTGTCGTTATAAAGGATGTGGCCCCTTATACTATAGTAGCAGGTAACCCAGCCAAGCCAATAAAACAGCGATTCTCAGAAGAAACAATAAAAAACTTGATTGATTTAAAAATATATGAGTGGCAAGAAGAAAAGCTAAACAAACTACTTAAGCAACTATGTTCCAATGATATCGAATCACTAATAGATGCTCATCATAGGTACAATCAAGCTTCACAGGATATCTAATAGCAAAAAACTTTAAAATATTTCGATAACTAGTTTGTGAGTTCCGAATATTCGTTCTATATTTGCATCACAATAACGCGGGATAGAGCAGTAGGCAGCTCGTTGGGCTCATAACCCAAAGGTCACAGGTTCGAGTCCTGTTCCCGCTACTAAGTCAAGCCACTTCTAACGAAGTGGCTTTTTTTTATGCTTTAATTTTACAGAAAATATTCTTACAAAACTGAGCTAAACTAAGCAAAGCGGAGTAAATAGTAACGAATACTAACTGATAAGATTAGGCGACCACCTATTCTTCTAGTAAACTTTGTTGATACTTATACATATTTATCGCTACACTAAGCACCCCCATATATCCAATACCTAAGACTATCAACCCGATAGATATCTCTTCTAAAATACTGCTCGTCGCAGTAAAATAGCCAATTCCTCCTGCTACGAAAAAGAACAAAACCATACAAGTCATCAATAACAACCCGATAGCTCCCTTCTTTTTATTCTGCCATATCTTTTTTGAGAAGTTATTCTGAGTCTTCGTTGAATCCTGCAACGCAGAAAAACTCACTCCAATCCCCATTAACATTAAAGCGGTATTAAAATTTGGTAGAAAGGTATCTTTAATACCTAAAACAAAAATGTCATAAATAGATTTGCCACAATAAAACAACGCCAATAACATAAACGGGTACTGTAAGTAACTAATGATTTGGAAAGTTCTTTCTATATTCTTCATAAGTCGATAAAATGACGATATTAATTTGTCTAAATTGATTATTACAGCGACTAAAATACTAAATAAATCACAAAATAATAATTTAATACCCTTATTAATTAACAAACAACACTTACACACCCTATCTACTGCCTTATACCCTAACACACTAAACAGATTATAACTAAAGAAATAAAACAATACAAAAAAGCCTAAACAAAAACCATTTTACCTAAACAAATATTAACAACCAAAGTCGATTAGTAAGATTATTGCAACTTGTTCCATTTTGTCAAATCGAATATTGGTTGTACATTTGTACCACAATAGCGCGGGATAGAGCAGTAGGCAGCTCGTTGGGCTCATAACCCAAAGGTCACAGGTTCGAGTCCTGTTCCCGCTACTAAGTGAGAACCACTTCATAATATGAAGTGGTTTTTTCTTGAAATAATATAACTTTATTACGCCTATTTTATAAAAAAAGGGATTACTTAACGTAATCCCTTTTTTTATTGGATAAAACTAGAGCCGTCTATAACGGCTCTACTATTTATTATATCTACGATAACTGCTCTTGAATCTCTTCCCATTCAGTCATTAATGCATCTATCTTAGTTTTTTTCTTTTCGTATTCACTAAAGAAACTAGCATCAGCCATTAGCTTTTCATATTCTACAGCTAGGCGTTCATCATTTTTAGCTACTTTCTTCTCAAGTTCAGCTATTTCACTCTCTATCTTGCTCAATCTATTTTGAAGTGTTTTTTGCTTCTTTTGATCTTCATAAGACACAGGTACTTTCTTCTCCTCCACTACTACTGCTTTAGCCACTGGAGCAACAGTTACTTTCTCAATCTCACGCATATTCTGTGCATTGCGCTCTTCTAGGAAGTAATTGATATCACCTAAGTATTGCTTTATCTTTTGATCTTTAAACTCATAAACTAACTGTGTTAACCCCTGAAGAAAATCACGATCGTGAGATACTAATAGCAAAGTCCCTTTAAAGTTCTCTAGCGCTTTCTTTAATACGTTCTTAGACTTAATATCCAAGTGGTTCGTCGGCTCATCCATCAGCAACACATTGATAGGAAGAAGCAACATCTTACATAACGCAAGTCTATTACGCTCACCTCCTGAAAGGACTTTAACCTTCTTCTCTACAACATCTCCTCTAAACAAGAACGATCCTAACATATCACGCACCTTCACACGATTACCATCAGTAGCTGCATCTAACATTGTATCTAGTACAGTTTTCTCACCATCTAAGTAATCTGCTTGATTCTGTGCGAAATATCCTAACTGAACATTGTGTCCTAACTTAATAGTACCATCGTATTCAAACTCCTCCATTATAGCTTTGATTAACGTAGATTTACCTTGACCATTCTGTCCCACGAATGCTACTTTGATTCCACGCTCTACTAATAAATCAATATCTTTAAAGATAACTTTATCCCCATAACGCTTCGTTACTTTATCAATCTCTAGAACTACTCTTCCTGGATCAATACTTACAGGGAATGAGATATTCATTACCGCATTATCATCCTCATCTACTTCTATACGCTCTACTTTATCAAGTTTCTTGATAAGAGATTGCGCCATAGAAGCCTTTGTAGCTTTATATCTAAACTTCTCGATAAGTTTCTCAGTCTCCTCTATCTTCTTCGCTTGATTCTTTTGAGAAGCTAATTGCATCTCACGAAGCTCTTCTCGTAGTATTAAATACTGCGAATAAGGCTTATTAAAGTCATATATCTTACCTAATGATATTTCTATCGTACGGTTAGTTACATTATCTAAGAACATCTTATCATGGGAAATAATCACTACTGCTCCAGCATAAGCTTTTAAGAATTGTTCTAACCAAATGATACTCTCGATATCCAAGTGGTTCGTCGGCTCATCCAGAAGTAGCAAATCATTATCTTGCAATAATAACTTCGCTAACTCAATACGCATACGCCATCCCCCTGAGAAAGTATCCGTCTGATTATTAAAATCCTCGCGCTTAAAACCAAGACCTATTAAGATACGCTCTGTGTTACCCACGTAGTTATATCCTCCGATAATCTCAAAACGATGCGTCAAGTCACTTAGCTTCTCGATTAACTCACTATAACTTTCAGACTCATAGTCTGTACGCTCATTTAATTCAATATTAACTTTTTCAAGGTCTGCTTCGACTTTCTTGATCTCTACGAAAGCTTGATAAGCTTCGTCTAGTACAGTTCTACCAGGTGTAAATTCAATATCCTGTCTTAAGAATCCGATACGGAGCTCTTTCTCAATAGCCATACTTCCCGTATCAGGTTCTAAATCTCCTGATAATAATTTCAACATAGTGGACTTACCAGCTCCATTCTTCCCAACTAACCCCACTCGGTCACCTGCGCCGATGCGGAATGTCACATTCTCAAATAAATACTCACCAGAAAAAGAAACTGATAGATTGTGTATATTTAACATACTTAGATTGTACTAAAATTTAAACTTCTTATATCTATGGATAGAGATATTCTCTTCTAACACCATAGCATTTTCAATATTATTATATAATTTATCAGCTAGGAAAGGACCTAAAAGAACACCTCTAGTTCCCAGTCCATTTAAAACATGAACTCTTGCTGATTCTCTACTTCTTCCTAATAATGGTCTACGATCCTTCACTGTAGGTCGCACACCAGCGTTATGAGCTACTACTTCAAAGTCTAATTCCACAACGTCTTTTAATCCTTCTATAAGCTCTTTTAATCCCTCTTCTGTAGGCGTATCAGACTTGTCCTCCCAATCATAAGTAGCTCCGACTTTATACAAGTCATCACCAATAGGAATCAAGAACACGTTCGCCTTAAGGATAAAGTCGATGTTTAGATTTGGAATCTTAACTAATAACACTTCTCCCTTAGTTCCGTCAAGTGGCAGATCTTTAAAGAAAGGATTATTCAACATACCAAATCCCTCAGCAAATACAATATGCTTCGCCTCAATATCTTTATAAGTAACACTATCTTCAGTATAACTTAATTGATCATAATCAAATGTTTCATGTCTATAGCTGCTTATCGAAGACAAATAAGTTCTGTAAGCTCCTATCAACGTTTTGGTCTCTACATACCCTGTAGAACTTACTTCTCCAAAGCCAAACGGAGACTTCACCCCGTTTACATCTTCCCTAACTAACTTAGGCTTAAGAAATTTCTCTAGATTAGGTTTATCAGCTGCGTGAAACCAGTTATTCTGTTCTTCTACAGATAACAATCTTCTATACAAAGGCATCTCAAACATAAACTGAACTCCCAATTTATCTTCTAAAGCAGCATAAAAAGGCATTGCTATCTCTAACTGCTCCTCTACCTTCCACACATCTGTAAAACGCTTTAGAACAACTGGATTATACATCCCACCAGCCATTAAAGACGAAGAGCGTTGTTCATTATCAATTACTACGAAGGTCTTACCCTCAGATGCAAGTTTCTCAGTAAAACAGATCCCTGCCAAACCAGTTCCAACTACAATATAATCTACCATACCTATAAGCATTAAAAAAGCTCTTACCTAATCTAATAGATAAGAGCTTAATAAATTAGAAACTACAAAATTAGTAATTCCACATATCATCTTCAAGGTTTCGAATCAATTCTTTAATTCTTTCTCCTTCAAATAAACGTTTTAAATCATTATTCTTGATATAATCGTCAATTTTACGGTTTCCGTATTGATTATCTGCTTTGTAAATAGTAGCACTAAATCTTCTTGAGTTTAACAAGTGATCAAAGTTGATTGGATTAAGTGGATTCTTAGCATTGAACGCATAGTTTTGGAACAAAACTTCTCGAGCATTTGCAAAGAAAACCCAAAACAATTCCACATAATTCTCACGAGCTGATCCCTTTGTATACAAATCTGCTACAACCGGAGCAATACCAAGCAATCTATATTTTAACTGACCTTCGTTTCTGTCAAAAAACCACATCCCTAAAATATGATACTCTTTTACATCTGCAGCTGTAAGTTCTGTTCTTTGGATATACTCAGCAGGAACTTGTTCTCCTGCATTTAAATACTCAATACCTGCATCTAAAGTATCTATTTTAACGAACGAATCTTGAATATCTTTTAAGTTACGCTTATTCTTAAAATCACTATCATCATATACTTCATCAATATCTCCAGATTTTATTCCGTCTAATAGTACTTTAAAAAGAGGTTTATTTCCTCCTTCTGTATATTCATCCAAAGGATATAAATACATTTCATTTGCTTTTTCAGCTAAAGAAATATTCTCCCAAACTTTGATACCAAATAAGATATCCTTCTCACGAACAAATCCATAAGGAATAGGTCCTTCTGCTCTAATTAAAATTTGTTCTATTGGTACAATACCAATATCCGCAGCAGATTTAACATTCAATAGGTTAGTCTGAGCAAAAGCTCCTATTGAAAACATCGTAAACACTATATATAGTGAAAAATTCTTCCAGTTCATATTCTTCAAAATTTTCTTCTTATAATTTCTAGGCAAACTATTGCGTAATTTCGTAAGTACAAGGTGCTGTTTTCTTTAACGCGTAATCACTTACACCATCTAGACGAGTCTTAATATCAGATATTACAACAACATCCCCAGCCT
Source organism: Myroides oncorhynchi (assembly GCF_020905415.1). Classification (NCBI taxonomy): domain Bacteria; kingdom Pseudomonadati; phylum Bacteroidota; class Flavobacteriia; order Flavobacteriales; family Flavobacteriaceae; genus Myroides; species Myroides oncorhynchi. The sequence goes on from NZ_JAJJMP010000001.1 coordinate 805,460, forward strand.
GAGCTCTACGAATGGCTGCTTTAGCTCTATCGTTCATTCTATTTCCGCTTACCACGATACTTGGTTGTCCTGGCACTTGTACAACGAAACCTGTAACTGTAAGGCTTAAATCGAAGTCAAAGTCATCTAATGAAGCGTTAACTGTGATAACTTCAAGATTAGCTCTTGGTCCCTTATCATTAGAAGATCCACGCAGCGTACCTCTTGGTGCAGGAATATCTTTAATACGGAACACCTTGCGATCTGACACTTGTTGTCCTCCAGGTAAAGTTCCTGTTACATTAATAACAACCTCTCTACCTCCTTGTGGTCTCAATGTGTATTTCCCTCCTCCTAGACTACTTAAGCCAGGTGCTGAAGCCACAACTTTATCATTAGAAATACCAGCGAATGAAACTGTAATTGGGTTAGAAACACCACGATACACAACATTCATCTTATCAGCTGATATATTAGCCGAATTAGGTTTAGGTACTACTACATAACTACCTTTGATATCAATCTCTACAGGTTGTCCATCCTCGATAAATGTAAACTTACCACCTATCTGGTGTTCTCCTACATTACCTACCGTAAACCCAACTTGCACTTGTCCATCAACTAATGCTTTAGACAAGTCCACTGTTTGACCATTAACTACAACTTTAGTAGGGACAGTTGATTTATCATAACGTCCTAAAACTACTTTTGCTTTATAAGCTTCACCAGCGAATAATGTTGATTTCTCAGCCACTACAATTGCTTGGTAATTCTTCATAGAAGCTGCTTTACTAAGGGTATTCCCCATAAAAGCATTATAGATTTCAGACTCGATTATCTTAGCATCATTCTGCATAGTAGATAACTTAGTCAAAGAAGCGATAGCTGGGAATTTCTTAAAGTTGTAATCTAAATACTTCTTTTTTACACCTTCTCCATCCACTACTTCACCTAAATCAAACTTACTGTTGATATCATCCACAATAAATTTAAATTTGACATCTTTTGTTAAAATATCAGTAAGTGCTTTTTTGTACTTCTCAATTTCTGTAACAAACGCATCCCCTTCAGCAGAATATTTATCCCCTTTAAACCAAAGGTTATCTAATACCTCACCCTTTTCCATACGTTCAGCTGGTAATTTTCCATTTTCTGTACGTTCACCTTCAAAAGGAGCAGATACTTTTTGCTTTACACTACCAATGTAAGCATAAAACTCTTCTGTGATTTTAGCAATTTGCTGAGCATTCTTAAAAGGCTCTTTAAAACGCGTAGGATCATCCTCAGCTTTCTTTTCTAAACCTGAAAGTAACCCTTCATTATTCTTAACTGCATTATCATTAGCAGCCTCAAATTTCTCATTCACTACTCCAAAAGCTGATAAAACCTCTGTAGATACCTGAAGAGCCATCATTGCGATGAACACAAGGTACATAAGGTTAATCATCCTTTGTCTAGGTGTCAATTTTTGTTGTGCCATTACCTTATAATGTTTTTAAATTATAAACTAATTAGCATTTCTGTTTCCACCACCCATAGCAGAAAGCATTCCACCATAAACGTTGTTCAATGACGCTAAATTGTTTGTTAATGCTTGCATTTGCTCTTTTAACTGAGCATTGTTTTCTGCTACTGCTTTGTTAATCTCAGCATTCGCACTTGCACTTTCTAGTTGTACTTTATAAGCTATATTCAAAGACTCTAACTGCTGTGCAGCTAATGTCATCTCTTGTGCATATTTTTGTGTTGAAGCAACAGAATTAACTGTAGGAGACATCTCTTTAGAAGCTGCCTCAAAGTTGCGAATACTGTTTCCTAAGCTATTCATTAACTCACCGTCAATCTTAGCATCCTTCAACATTTGATCTAACTTTTTAGAAAGCATTCCTTCTGTATCTTGTGGTTCTGCAGCTACAGCTTGTTTTGCAACTTTAACTTCTCTTGCTTTACCATCTTTTAATTCTGGATATACTTTTGCCCAATCTAGTTCGTCATCAACTGGCTCAAACGCAGATAAGAAGAAAATAAACGCCTCTACTAATAGACCTATAGTTAACATATTGTTACCATTTAACGGTCCGAATTCCATGTGCGTAATTTTAAATAATGCACCGACGATTACTATTGATGCTCCTATTCCATAACAGAAGTTCATCACTCTTTTTGGTATTACCATAGCTTTCTTTCTTTCTTATTTTTTTACTTAATTATTAACGAGCCATTTTTGCTTGGTTTACACGAGATAAAGAACCTGACACTGACTGTACTGTTCTAAATCCAACATAACTTCTTGCTGAATCTGCATACTCTGAATCACGAGTAGACACTTGTAAGAAGTAAGCTGGATCTCTCCATGAACCACCTCTAACTACTTTAAGAGGGCTATCACTAGGTCTATTTCTTGGTTTTAAAGCAGACATATGTGAATAACTTGATGGGTCATACGTAGTACTAGTCCACTCAGCTACGTTACCTGCCATATTGTATAAGTTGTATCCATTAGGAGGATAAGATCTTACACTTGCAGTATAAAGTGCTCCATCTGCAGCATAATCATAACGAGTTGGTTTAAAGTTAGCCATAAAACAACCTTTCTCATCTGTTGCATAAGGTCCACCCCATGGATACATAGCCCCTTCTAGACCACCTCTTGCAGCATATTCCCATTCACTTTCCATTGGTAAACGGAACTCATTAATTTCGATAGTTTGCTTACTATCTTTAAGGAAATTATTTTTATACATAGATCTCCAAGCAGCAAATGCTTTAGCTTGGTTCCAGTTAACACCTACTACAGGGTAATCACCAAATGCTTCATGCCAAAAATAATCATTGTGCATTGGCTCATTGTACGAGTATTGGAATTCTTTAATCCAACGAGTAGTATCAGGATAAATTAATAGTGTCTCTGTTTTTAAGTGTCTATTTCTCTTTCCTCTATTCTCATTAGATCTATCTCTAGTAGCTGCATCTACATCTACATAAGAATACTTAAATCTAAGTTTAGAGTTGTCAAAAGTAGTCATCCCATTATATGTCTCACTAGCTGGGATATACAATGAATCCATCACCTCAACATAATTTGCATCTGGATATCTCTTAGTGTCTTTAATTAAAGGCACTTTTTTGTTTAAACGACGACCTGAATAGATATCATCACTGACCTGAAGGCTATAGTAATTCTCATACATATACTTTTGGTAAGCGGACATCTTTTCTAAATTTTCTTCAGCATCAACGAATGCATAAGCACCGATACCTCCAGTTTCTTTAGACACACCCATCTCATCAGCTGCAACAGCCAATTTAGTTCGAACAACAGAGTCTTTTACCCATTCTACGAACTTACGGTACTGGTTATTCGATATTTCAGTTTCATCCATATAAAATGAACCGATAGTAACTGTTTTTGTTGGCGCATCCTGAGCTCCTAAGAAATCCTCATTTGCTTGACCCATTGTAAAAGTTCCTCCTGGTATAAGTGACATCCCTTGTGGTTTATCACTCATCCATTTCTTCCCTTCTACACCATGCATCAATTCTCCTTTATCCCCAGTTCCACAACTGGTCATTAAGGCCAAAACTGCTCCTAACGTAATGATCTTCTTCATATAATTTTAGGTTTTTTACGTATTAATTAAAATACTAACAAGTAATTTTTTTTTCTTTTATTTCACAAAACAAAGCTAAAAATTAATTTAACTAAATTATTTATTTTTGTTAAATTAATTTCACACTATACTTTTTTTTATTGTTCGCCACCATCTTTCTGGGACAATTTGGCTTATAGCCAGCTCATAATCTTCATAACTACAAGGTAATAATACTTTGCGTTCAGCCTCTATAGAAGCCTCTATCCACCAGCGTTCAGAGATATCGCTCTTATAAAATATCAGGTCATCATATCCCTCTACAGGTACGATATACTTCAGATACCCTGCCTTACTAACAAAGGGATATTCATTTGATCTATAATTTACTCCTTCGACGAAATACCAAAGCATTTGTGCTATTAATAACGTTTCATTCTTATTATTATTATAATTAAATATACCAAAAGATGAAACTCTATCACTTAATCCACTATATCTTGCTAAAGCGCAAATCTCTCTTCCATCGAATCCATTTGGATTAAAGAATTCAAAGTTTCCTGAATCTGCAGATTTAACAGATGTCATATCTATACTCACAATATCAGCATCTCTTAATACAGGTTCTGCTAATTTAACATTACCTGAAATTTCTCCTACGCGATACGCCTCAAAAAATAAACTACTAATTAAATCAATCTCTTCCTGTGCATTAAAATACGTCTGATATCCTATATTAGAAAAATTAAACAAATTAGTTGGTTCTTCTAAAATAATACGTGTTAAATAACTATTCGCTACATCCCCTTCAGATTTAGACAAATCTAATTTAGCATCTATAGAAACCAAATTTACAGATTGTTCTAACACATCATATGCTCTATACATAGCATAAGTCATATCCTGAGACCCACCGATTAAAACAGGAACAACTCCTTGCTTAATCAAGTCAGCTACCAACATTTTAATTAAATAATAAGTATCCTCTAAACGCTCCCCAGCAACTACATTTCCAAGATCTATAATATTTACGCCCCAATTCCCTGGATACAAAGAATACCATGCTTTTCGTATTTTAGAAATATCAACGATACCAATAGCATCTGCATTTCCTCTATTATCATTCACACCGATAATAGCAATAGAATAACGACCCTCATTATCAAATTTTCCACCAGAAAAAAAAGTAACTTTCTTCCCTATACATTGACTTTGAAGCCCATCAATATAATTGATAAGGTCTTTATCTATAGGTTTTAATAGTTCGTAAATCATTTTTCTTTACTTTTTAGTTGTCTTCTTTACAGTAGCCTTCTTCGTTGTAGTAGTCTTTTTAGCAGCAGTTTTCTTCGCAGGAGCTTTTGCCTCTATCATCGCTTTTACTTCTTCTAGAGACAATGCAGCCGCATCTATATCCTTGCTCAATTCTATTTTAGTCTTGCCTTTAAGAATTACAGAGCGTCCCCACCTAGCCTTCTCAACTCTTATTCCCTCTGCTGTCCAGTCGTGAATAACTTTATCTTTTTCTTTTTGAATCTTATCTTCTATCAACTCATTAATATCATTCTGAGATAAGTTATCAAAATTATACTTCTTATTAACATTAATAAAAACACCATTCCATTTTAGATATGGACCAAAACGGCCAACACCTTTTTGAACAGCTAATCCTTGGTAAGTAGCGATAGGAGCATCTGCTTGTTCTTTCTCCTTGATTAACTCTAAAGCTCTGTCTAAAGTCACATCAGCTGGTTCTTCACCTTTTGGCAATGAAATAAACGTTTTACCTACTCTAACATAAGGTCCAAATCTACCATTGTTTACCTCTACCTCTTCTCCCTTATAATCTCCAAGCGTTTTAGGAAGCAAGAATAGAGCTAAAGCTTCTTCCAATGTAATAGTTCCAATATTTTGATCTGCTGCCAAACTTGCAAATTGCTTTTCTTCATCCTCTGGATTACCGATTTGAGCCACAGGTCCAAACTTAGCTAAACGAACTAATACAGTTCGTCCAGATTTAGGATCTACTCCTAATATACGCTCTCCTGATTCGCGTTCTGCATTTTCCTCTACATCCTTAACTGTTGGATGGAAGTGGTCATAGAACTCTTTCATCATCTTTGCCCAATCTTCATTTCCAGCTGCAATCTCATCAAAATCTTCTTCAACTTTAGCTGTGAAGTTATAATCTAAGATTGTTTTGAAGTTTTTAACTAAGAAATCATTCACAATCATACCAATATCTGTAGGGATTAACTTCCCTTTATCAGAACCAGTTTTCTCCGTAAGAACTGTCTCTTTCACCTCAGTACCTCTAAGCATCATCATCTTATAGTTGCGCTCTTTTCCTTCTGTCTGTCCCTTTTCTACATACGTTCTTGCGATAATTGTAGATATTGTAGGTGCATATGTAGAAGGTCTACCGATACCAAGCTCTTCTAATTTCTTAACCAAAGAAGCTTCTGTATATCTAGCTGCTGGTTTCGTAAAACGCTGTGTTGCTACTAAAGCATTCTGCTCTAATCCTTCTCCAACTCTTAATGCTGGCAAGATTCCTTCTACCTCTTCATCTTCATCATCATGCCCTTCTAAATACACTTTTAAGAACCCTTCGAACAACAATACCTCCCCAGAAGCCACGAACTGTTCTTTAAACTTGTTTGCTTCGATACGTACATTAGTTCTTTCTAGTTGAGCATCACTCATCTGAGAAGCTAATGTTCTCTTCCAAATCAAGTCATATAAGCGAGCTTGATCTCTATCTACAGCAGCATTATGAAGTGCCATATTAGTTGGACGAATTGCCTCGTGAGCTTCTTGAGCACCTTTACTTTTCGTTACATAAGTACGTGGTTTAGAATATTCCGCACCATAAGACTTTGTGATTTCAGCCGCAGCCGCTCCCATTGCATCTTTTGATAAGTTCACACTATCCGTTCTCATATAGGTAATTAACCCACTCTCATATAGACGTTGTGCTAACATCATCGTTTGACCTACTGAGTAGTGAAGTTTTCTAGCAGCTTCCTGTTGAAGTGTAGAAGTGGTGAATGGTGCTGCTGGAGATTTTTTTGCTGGTTTAGTTTCTAAATCAGCTACCCTATATGCTGCACCAATATTAATCGCTAAGAAATCTTTTGCTTCTTTTTCAGTCGCAAAATTCTTAGGTAGTTTAGCTTTTAATGTTTTTCCTTCAGCAGTTTTAAACTCTGCTGATATATGATATGATGACTCTACATTAAAGTCGTTAATCTCTCTTTCTCTCTCCACGATAAGACGTACAGCTACTGACTGCACACGTCCTGCCGACAACCCTCCTTTTACTTTTTTCCATAATATAGGTGAAAGCTCATATCCTACTAATCGGTCTAATACACGTCTAGCTTGCTGAGCATTCACTAAGTTATAATCTATCTGACGAGGATTATCAATTGCTTTTAATATCGCATTTTTTGTAATCTCATGAAATACAATACGCTTAGTATTTGTATCTTTTAAATTTAGTTCTTCCGCTAGGTGCCATGCAATAGCCTCCCCTTCGCGGTCCTCATCGGATGCTAACCAAACCATTTCAGCTTTCTTTGCAAGATCCTTTAACTTCTTAACTAATGCCTTTTTATCGGATGAAACCTCATATTTAGGCTTAAAGTTATTCTCTACATCTACTCCTATTTCTTTAGAAGGTAAATCTGCTATATGTCCATAACTAGATTCTACCTGATAATCCTGTCCTAAAAATTTTTCAATGGTTTTTGCCTTTGCAGGTGACTCAACAATCACTAAATTCTTTGCCATACTTCATTATTTTGTGAAGCAAAAATATATGATTTTTTTGAATATATCCGTGCTACTACTTATTAATACCCGTTTTAACTAATATCCCAATCTATATTTTATAAAATAATTACCAAATTATCCATAATATAAACCAGTAATAGGTTCACAAATCAATGTTTTAATTTTTTTTACAAACAAAATCAAAAGATAATACAATTTAATAACATTTCTCTAAAAATTTTAATTATTACCTTCAACTAGGCTTCGATAGTCCTTTTTTATACTTGTGCATATATCATTTAGCAAAGAATAATACAACTAATCTATACCTAACCTCACTACAATCGAATTACAATTAATTGTTCTATTTAATAGTCATCTAAAAAATTAGTACAAAAAAAAATCCTTCAAAATACGCACCTTCATGTTCAAAATAATACTTCGTATTTTTTTTAATTAATCCCTTAACTGTATAGAAAGATTGAACTAATCCCTTAATATGAAATCTTTTTACCTCTCTTTCATCCATATATAGTATCTAACACACCTAAATTCTAAAAAAAAACAAATCTTTTTTCTATCCAAAAAAACACAAAACACTATAAAACAACACCTTAATTTTAAAAATAAAAACAACGAACTTCTCAAGAACAACCTTCAATCCTACTCTACATCTACCTTATACTTAACTCCTAGGACAATTATAGGAGAATGATAGGACAATAACTGGGGATAATGCTTAAATCTCCAAGAAACCAGCTGTCATACATCTATTATTCAGCATTCATTCTTTACTTACTATAATATGAATTATAACCTGTACAAAATGAAATCTGACTAAAAAAGGAAATATTTCACTCTTTTTGAACACCTATTCCATTCGCATTCAACCATCAAGTCAGAGCATCAAAGGGCTGAACGACCGATAAAACTTTCTCAACAATTATATACTTGGCATTCAGATTTTTATATATTAGAAAATAGGGAATAGTATGGACGAATTACAATTCGACTCAACAAAAAAACAACATCACGAAAAAACAAAAATCATGGCAGAAATCAAACAGGGTATACTAGGTCCCGTAAATGGTAAGATAGGAACAGTAGTTGGAGTAACGTGGAGAGGAGTAAATTACATCCGCGCTAAACCTCGTAAATCAAGCAAAAAACCATCAATGAAGCAATTACTCCAATGGGATAAGATGAGCCTAGTATCAACGTTTGCAAGTAAATTCAAGGATTTTGTCAATGCAAATTGTCCACCTGTGCTGAAGGGAAAAAAATGGATAGCAGGTAAGGAACAAATGATCTCTAGACTAATGACACAAGGCATCAATTTAATCAATGGGGAACAACATGTCAAAGTAGAAGAAGCTTTATTATCTATCGGCAACCTCGCCCCTGCAGTAATTAAAAAGATTAATCGTCTAAAGACTGGCTAGTTTAAAGTACAATGGGAAATGGATTGATTAATGCCCTAACACTAAATACAGATAAACTAACAATGATGCTGTATAACGAGACCTTGGATCAATTTTTAGCTATATCTGATGTGGGAAATCGCGTAGATAAGTACGCTCATTTTAGCATACCTGCTGATTGGGACAAGGGTACTGTTTACTTTTGGAGTATGTGGAAAGCCGCTGATGGCAGTGTCAATAGTACAAGTTGCTTTCACGGAATAATAGAATTGGGAAATTTAGAGAAGGAAACAGTAAACGGGGAACTGAAAGCAGGAAACGGGGAACAGGGAGCTTAGAACGGAAACCAGCTACATTTTGAGGTTATACCTATAGAACAAGCTAGAAATATCTCTCTTAAAAACTTTCTAGAAGAAGTGGAATCAAAAACTGAAGTAGAGACTATATCTCCCATTACACTTTCTTTCAAAGAAAATCAGGTAATAGATCAAGTACATACTCTGGATCAAAATCCAACTATAGATTCAGAGAAATGCTCTAATGAAGATAAAACTATTCCACCTTTCAGGATCCCCTTCAAAGAAGAGAAATTAAAGAAGTGGAATCAAAAACTGAAGTAGAGACTATATCTCCCATTACACTTTCTTTCAAAGAAAATCAGGTAATAGATCAAGTACATACTCTGGATCAAAATCCAACTATAGATTCAGAGAAATGCTCTAATGAAGATAAAACTATCCCACCTTTCAGGATCCCCTTCAAAGAAGAAAAATTAAAGAAGTGGACTCCTCCTGGCTTTATCCGAAAAGTAAACAAAGAGATTATCAAGCACGCTAAAACAACAGAAAATGAGGAAAAAACGAACCAAATGGATAAAAAACCGAACAATGACTCACGTTCTATATTAGAGCTTGACACTATAACAGAAGAACAGAAAGAATGAAAAAAGAGAACTTTACAGATGTACCTGCTATGAGATAAATATATACGACTTTACAAATATGTCGCATTTTTACAATGGTACTATATTCACAAGAAATACATTTGTTCTAATTAATAACTTATCTTTATCAATATGGAAAAATTTGTAGTTGCACAGTTTTATATCAAACCTGAATACATCAATGAATTCAGAACGTTGACTAGTGCATTAATCAAGCACACTAGACTAGAAGCGGGTAATATAGCGTATAATTTATATCAAGATGTAGAGGATGATACTCATTTTGTGTTCAATGAGAAATTTAAAGATCAAGCTAGCTTTGATACTCATACGCAGACAGCACATTTCACTACATTTATTAATGCGGTAGGTCATACCTATGTTAAAGACCCAATTATCGAGATTATAAAATAACAATGCAATTAACACATCGTAAGCCTACAGCTAATCTATTAGCTTATATCAATAGATATTATTGGAGAAGTTCTACTACAGCAGTAGAAGCGATTACTATGTTTCCTCTAGTAGCGGGTACAGGTGTCGATGTATATATACATTTCGACACCTCATTCTCTGTTAATAAACAATCGTTACCAACCTCTCATATCCTCTGCCCTCGTCAGTATATGGATATTAGTATGGCAGACAGTTTAGATTTTATCGCTATTCGTTTTAACCACGGTGCTTTTAGACATTTCTGTGACATCAATTTTAATGAGCTAAATAATAATTTTCTGACTCTACAGGACTTGTGGAAAGAAGATGGTGACATACTAATAAACCAACTATATTACGCTAAAGAAATCACTCACAGAGAACAACTCTTAAATGAGTTCTTTTCCATTCAACTCTTAAAACATCAAAAGACGAACAGCATTCTAGATCAAGCAATGCGTACGATATATACTAATCACAATGCCACTTGTATCAGTGATATCAGTAAGCAACTTACAATGAGTACTCGCCACTTCGAACGCAAGTTTAAAGAAGAGTTTGGTTTTACCCCTAAGAAGTTTCAAGTAGTAAGTCGATTCGAAAGTACCCTGCGCAAGTTATTTCTAACTACTGAAACTAACTACTTATCTATTGTGTTAGACAGTGGATACTATGATCAGTCTCACTTTATTAAAGACTGTATGACCTATACAAACTTATCCCCTACAGAGATTCTGACACATAAAGATCAGTCTTTGCATTTTTATTTTAAGAGGAAGGGGTAGACTATTTTAACTTATAATGCTCATTATAGGTATTCTTCACTCTACGACTTTATTGCAATAATTAATCATTATAAGCTATCTAATAATACAGGTAGTTCTTTAAACTCTTTTATCACAAAATCATAATCCTGTGTATTACCAAAACCATAATCAACAAATATAAAAGGGATATTGTTTTTCCTTGCAGATATTAAGTCATACTCAGTATCTCCAACATAGAACACTGTATCAGTTATATTATTTCGATTTATAACTTGCCTAATATTCTCAGACTTCTCCATCTTAGTTCTACCTGCTGATTCGAAATCTTGAAACAGATTTTGTAACTGATAGTATTCCAGAAACACCTCAATATACCCATCTTGACAATTGCTAACAATAAACAAATTATAGTCCTTCTTTAGAGTATTCAGACATTTTTCCACATCTTGATATAAGACACCACCATACTTTCTTAAGTATAATAATTCCTCACTAGACAACTCCCTTTGCAAATCATTAATCTCCTTGTCAGATAATTTGTAAAGGCTTCTTATAATGTCCTTTTGAGACAAGCCAATTAAAGGAGTTAACTTATCAGCGTTAATCAACTCATAACCACGTCTAACAAACACTTGATTCCATGCATTAACAATACTACTACGAGAATCCCACAATGTACCATCTAAGTCAAAAATAACATTTTTCATATATTAAAAAATCGGAGTTATATTATGTTTACCTGTTGTGCTTAACACAAAACAACTTATAATAAATATTTTAAACCCTAGGATGCTGTAATTCAAAAAATCACTCATGGCAATTTTCAATAGTCTAAACTGTCTTGACATACCTTAGAAGGTTAAACATCGTGAGAAAAAAAACAACTATTACAGCCCTATTTTACTTCATACCTTACTTCTACTTTATCCCCTTCTATCAGAGGCATACCGCTGACACTTGTTAATTGTTCTTGATCTACCTTTTGGCATAATACATTAACAAAAGCATAGATACCAGCATTCTGTTGTTTATTAGATTTATCCCATGCTGTCTCTATTGATAATGATGCAGTATTAGTGTATATCTCCATGACTAGTTGGCACTTATCCCCTGAAATAGATAGTTTCTTTATATCCTTGACAGCGATATTCCATTGTTCCTTTTTAAAACTTATAAGGACACTATCTCCTTCAATTTCTATCTGCCATACTCCAGATAGGTTCATCTTTACATATAAAGACACGATACCATATCCTATACCATAACATACACCGAAATACCCTATCGCCACTATGCGATGAAGTTCCTTGACTGTAAATGCTCCATAAGTACGTTCCACTATAAAGGAAATCACGTAGAACGCTAAAAAACTCAATGCTATAGCGATAGCAGTCATCCACAGATTACTCAACTTCTTACTACCCTTAAACACAAAATCACTCTTCTGCATAACTTATAATTTTAGCTTATATGTCCTTACGAACTTATTAGTACCCCCATTCTGTTTTACACTATACTCCTCCATACGAAGTCTAGCCCTAATGACTTGATGAAATTCGTCTGATAGCATCGTTTTTTCTTTACTATAATCCATTATTAAGCTAAAATTACCTTTAGTCGTATAAAAATAGTATGTAGAGACCTTCATTATAGCATCTCCTCCTTCGTACTTATCCACTGCCACATCTACTTTAGTCACGTCTTCATAGCGCATACTAAGTACTTTATCAGCTCTATAAAAAGAGATTGTTTGATCCCCTGCCACAACCTGTTTTAACTTAATATGTGGAAACAACCACTTACGTGCTAGTACAAATACAGCTACCAAATATGGTAATAGAAACAATGTCAAAACCCAATTATAATACTTACCTAATTGAAGATTATCTAATACATACTCACACACACCTATTATGTACAACAGTGTAACCAGCATAACGCCTAATATTAACCCTAAAAGTCCAATAACGGTACTTTTATAAAATAGGTAATCTACTTTAAAACTTTTATCATACAACATCCTATATGTAAATTATTATTTATAATTAAACAAATACGAGTCTATAAAACAAATTATTCTCGCAAATAAACTATAAATTAACAACATATATAACAAATATACAATATCAAAATTCAAAGAATATTACGCCTAATTAATTACTCTCTGTGTTGATATAATTCCCTCTTTATTTATTGCTTTTGTCTCAACTACTCACAGTTACTTGATTGCTAAACACCACCTACTTTTTACTCGCTGTCATCTTGTCAGTTAGTGAAAAAAAAGTATCTTTGTGGCTTAAAGTAAAACACCCTTAAGTATCTTATGGAAAAGGTAATTGACGAAAATAAACAAGGTACAAGCTTACAATTAGAACAAAAGCAAGACAACAAGAAGAAGCTATTCATCGAGAGCTACGGTTGTCAAATGAATTTCTCTGACAGTGAGATTGTAGCTTCTATCCTATCTAACGAAGGATATAATACAACTGATAAACTAGAAGAGGCTGATTTAGTATTAGTAAATACATGTTCGATCAGAGATAAAGCAGAACAAACTGTGCGTAAACGCCTTACTCAGTACAACCAAATGAAGACTAAGAATCCTGGGATGAAAGTCGGGGTATTAGGTTGTATGGCAGAGCGTCTTAAAGCTAAATTCTTAGAAGAAGAAAAAATCGTAGACATGGTAGTAGGTCCAGATGCCTATAAAGATCTTCCTAATCTATTAAAAGATGTAGAAGAAGGTAGAGATGCTATCAATGTAATCTTATCTAAAGACGAGACTTATGGTGATATCTCTCCTGTGCGTCTTCAGAGTAATGGAGTGACGGCATTCGTATCTATCACTAGAGGATGCGATAATATGTGTACATTCTGTGTAGTACCCTTCACTAGAGGTCGTGAGCGTAGTCGTGATCCACAGAGTATCATTGAAGAGATTAGAGATTTAAAAGAACGCGGGTTTAAAGAGGTAACTTTATTAGGTCAAAACGTAGATAGCTTCGTATGGTATGGTGGAGGTCTTAAGAAAGACTTCGAGAAAGCAACTGAGATGCAAAAAGCAACTGCAGTGGACTTCGCTCAGCTATTAGATCAATGTGCTACTATGTTCCCTAAGATGAGATTCCGTTTCTCTACATCTAATCCACAAGATATGCATATCGAAGTAATCGAAATGGTAGCTAAGCATGATAATATCTGTAAGTATATTCACCTACCAGTACAATCTGGAAGCACACGTATCTTACAAGAGATGAACCGCCAGCATACTAGAGAACAATATATCGCATTAGTAGATAAGATTTATGAACTAATTCCTGATATTTCGTTATCACAGGACATCATAACTGGTTTTCCTACGGAGACAGAGGAAGATCACCAAGACACATTATCACTTATAGAGCATGTCAGATATGACTTTGGTTATATGTTCGCTTACTCAGAAAGACCAGGGACATTGGCTGCCCGTAAACTAGAAGATGATGTACCAGAAGAGGTTAAAAAACGTCGCTTAAGCGAGATTATCGATGTACAACGTGCTATCGGTCTTGAACGTATGGAACGATTTTTAGGTACTACAGTAGAGGTGCTAATAGAGAAAACATCTAAGAGATCTGAAGTAGAATGGTCTGGGCGTAACTCTCAGAATACGACTGTAATCTTCCCTAAAGAGAATTATAATGTAGGTGACTTCGTCATGGTAGAAATCACAGACTGTACATCTGCTACACTTATTGGTAAGCCTGTAGGATACTCTTCTATGCAAGAGTAAATAGCAATATTTAAATTAAAAAAATGGAAAACCTTCAAGTTATAAAACAACGCTTCGAGATTATCGGTAATGACGTGAAATTAAATCGCGCATTAGAGAAAGCTATACAGGTAGCTCCTACTGATATATCAGTATTAGTCACTGGAGAGAGTGGTGTAGGTAAAGAAAGTATTCCTAAAATCATACACTCATTATCACACCGCAAACACGGCAAATTTATCGCTGTTAACTGTGGCGCTATCCCTGAAGGGACAATAGATAGTGAGTTATTCGGACACGAAAAAGGAGCTTTTACGGGTGCAATTGGTACTCGTGAAGGTTATTTCGAAGAAGCTAATGGAGGAACAATCTTTCTAGATGAAGTAGGAGAACTTCCGTTAACTACACAGGTAAGATTATTGCGTGTATTAGAGAATGGGGAATTTATAAAAGTAGGTTCTTCTAAAGTACAGAAGACAGATATCCGCATCATCGCAGCTACTAATGTAAATATGGTTGATGCAATTAACAAAGGTAAATTCAGAGAGGATTTATACTATAGACTAAGTACAGTAGAAATACTATTACCCCCTCTTAGAGAACGTGGTGAAGATATTCATCTCCTATTTAGAAAATTTGCTTCTGACTTTTCTCATAAATATAAAATGCCTCCTATCAAATTAGAACCTGCTGCTGCTGCGTATCTAATGAGGTATAATTGGTACGGGAATATCCGTCAACTGCGAAACGTAGCAGAACAAATATCTGTACTAGAAACCAATAGAGAAATATCTATATCTGCTTTACAAGGATACCTACCTAACCACGATAGGCAGTTACCTTCAGTTATCAATACTTCTAAATCAGAATCAGACTTTAGCAATGAGCGTGAGATTTTATACAAAGTATTATTTGATATGAAAAGTGATCTAACAGATCTTAAAAAACTTACGCTTGAATTACTACAACATGATAAAGGTGCTGTGTCTGAATCTAATAAAACCCTAATTCAGAAGATATATGGCACTAAAAAAACTGAATTACCAGAACTAATGGCTCCCCCAACTACTGATTTAGATGTAATACAAATGGAGAGTCATCTAGCAAATAATAACAGTTTAATGTTCCATGATACAGTAGATGATGATGAAGATACTTCTAACTATCTAGAAGCTGAAACAGTAGATGACGAACCACTTAACTTAGAAAATCAAGAGATTAAATTAATCAAACGAGCACTGGAAAGGCACAGTGGAAAACGCAAGGCAGCTGCTAAGGAATTAAATATATCTGAAAGAACCCTGTATAGAAAAATAAAACAATACGACCTATAACCATGAAAATCAAACATTTATTTACATTATTATTTATAGTTCTATTTTTTAATAGCTGTAAATATTATAACTTTACAGGAACAGGTAAAATCGATGCGGATACATTCCAAGTGAATTCTTTCCAAAACAATGCTCCATTAATAGAACCAGGTATTGAAAGAACGTTCACAACTAATCTACAAGATCTAATACAAAATCAAACTAGCTTAAGTCTTACTAATACAGATGCTGATTTAGTATATGAAGGCGAAATAGTAGAATATCGCATTAGTCCAATGACAGCTACAGCAGATCAGAGAGCGGCGCAAAACAGATTATACCTAGCCGTAAATGTGAGATTTTTTAATAAAAAGAAACCGGATGATGATTTTGAAAAAAGATTCTCATTCTATTATGACTATGATGCCAATACACAATTAATGGGAGCGAGTCTGAATTCTGCCCTTGAAACCATCTATGAACGTATTACCCAAGACATCTTCAATGAATCACTTGCAAAATGGTAACTAATTAAAAAAGGACATCTTGACTATAAAAGAATTAGACATATTACTACGCCAACCACACCAAATAAGTGGTGAAGATGGCATAAAGTTAAAAGCAATCATAGACCAGTATCCATACTTTCAGTCTGTGAGAAGTCTTTATTTAAAAAGTTTATATGTAAGTAATAGCTTTAACTATAACAACGAGCTAAAGACAACTGCTGCTCACACTTTAGATCGTGATATTTTATTTGACTTTATAATCTCTCCTGATTTTATCTCATATCAACCTTTGCAAATTAAAGAAAGTCAAAGCAAGTCTAATAAAACAAGTCAAACAACAGATACAGTAATTTCTATTGATGATAATGTATTAATCACGGATCATCCCATAAATACACCTTCCATAGAAATCACAGAAGACAAAGAGAATATTGCTAAGGATAATAATATAGAAGAAGAGTCACCACTACAAATTGAAGAAGAAAAAGAAGTATTAAACTCTGAACCAAAACTGACATCAACAGCAATTAAGAGTTTATTACAATCAATAACAATTCACGAAAACCAACAGCTATTACCTAGTATAACAAAGGACATACAACACACAGCTGATAAGCTCTTGGATGTTATAGATAATTCTAAACAAGAAGCTATAACCCAGTTAGAGGAAAAACTAGAAATAGGAGCGCCATTAAATTTCGATGATAAAGAGAAATTATCTTTTACAGAATGGCTACAATTATCTAAAAGCAAGCCTATAGACCGAGAAAATGATTCAATTTTAACAGATATTGAGCAAAATACAGATATTGAAAAACAAAAAAAAATAGAATTAATTGATAAATTTATAGAAACAAATCCAAAGATAGTTCCTACTAAAAAAGCAACGGTAACCCCCATAAACATTGACACTTCAGTACAAGAGAACAGTAGTTTAATGACAGAGACATTAGCAAAAATATACTTAGAGCAAAAGAAATATCAAAAAGCGATACAAGCTTATGAAATATTAATTTTGAAATATCCAGAAAAAAGTAGTTTCTTTGCAAACCAAATATCAGATATAAAAGCGTTACAACAATATAATAGTTAACACCATGAACACATTTACAATATTTTTAATCTTAATCGCAATTGTATGTTTTTTACTTATCGTAGTAATTATGGTACAGAATCCTAAAGGTGGAGGATTAGACTCTTCATTCGGTGGTTCTACAGTAGCAGGTGGAGTAAAAAACACAAATGATTTCTTAGATAAAAGTACTTGGACATTAGGTGCAGTATTAATTATTTTAATATTACTATCATCTACTAGTTTCAGTGGTGGAGCTGCTGGAGATTCTAAATTATTAGATCCAAATGCAGTGCCAGTACAACCAATGCAAACAGAGGCACCAGCAAAACAAGATGCTCCTGTGACATCTGCTGAGACAACAACTCCAGCTCAAGAAACTCAAAATCAAGCTGAATAAGTTTAGCTTCAACCAATACACGAAATGCCAGCTGTCAAGCTGGCATTTTTTTTTGTCTATATTGTCACTTTTTTGCTTTGGCACACTTTATGACAATTCATTATCTATAATAATTAAAAATAATAATTCAATTTCATAAACTATAAAACTATGGCAGTAAATATTAAACCACTTGCAGATAGAGTTCTAATCGAACCATTACCAGCTGAAACTAAAACTGCTTCAGGTCTATTCATTCCTGACACAGCAAAAGAAAAACCACAAAGAGGTACTGTAGTAGCTGTAGGAAATGGCACTAAAGATCATGAGATGACTGTAAAAATAGGAGATACTGTGCTATATGGTAAATATGCTGGTACAGATCTAAAATTAGAAGGTACAGATTATCTTATCATGAGAGAGGATGACATCCTTGCAATCGTTTAAAAATTGAATCCTTAACAACTAAATTCCAAAAGAACAAAATGGCAAAAGATATTAAATTCGACATTGAAGCACGCGAAGGTTTAAAACGCGGAGTTGACGCTTTAGCAAATGCAGTTAAAGTAACATTAGGACCTAAAGGTAGAAACGTAATCATCGGTAAATCATTTGGTGCTCCTACTGTAACTAAAGACGGTGTGTCTGTAGCTAAAGAAGTTGAGTTAGAGAATACATTAGAGAACATGGGGGCTCAGATGGTGAAAGAAGTAGCTTCAAAAACGAATGACTTAGCTGGTGACGGTACTACTACTGCTACTGTATTAGCTCAAGCTATCGTAAAAGAAGGGCTTAAAAACGTAGCTGCTGGTGCTAACCCAATGGATTTAAAACGCGGTATAGATAAAGCTGTAGAAATCATCGTAGAAGACTTGAGAAAACAATCTCAAGAAGTAGGAGGTTCTATGGATAAGATTAAACAAATCGCTTCTATCTCTGCAAATAATGATGATTTCATCGGTGAGTTAATCGCTCAAGCATTCGAGAAAGTAGGTAAAGAAGGAGTAATCACTGTAGAAGAAGCTAAAGGAACTGAGACTTACGTTGACGTAGTGGAAGGTATGCAATTTGACAGAGGATATTTATCTCCATATTTTGTAACTAACTCTGAGAAGATGGAAGTAGAATTAGATACTCCATACATCTTATTATATGACAAAAAAGTTTCTTCTTTAAAAGAGCTTTTACCTGTATTAGAGCCAATCGCTCAGTCTGGAAAACCTCTATTAATCATCGCTGAAGACGTTGACGGAGAGGCGTTATCTACATTAGTAGTGAACAAATTAAGAGGAGCGTTAAAAATCGCTGCTGTTAAAGCTCCTGGTTTTGGTGATAGAAGAAAAGCTATGTTAGAAGATATTGCTATCCTTACAGGTGGTGTAGTTATCTCTGAAGAGCAAGGATATACATTAGAGAATACTACATTAGATATGTTAGGAACTTGTAAAAGAGTTAACATTGATAAAGACAATACTACTATCGTAAGTGGTGATGGTGATGTAGATATGATCAAAAATAGAATCAACCAGATTAAAGCTCAAATGGAAACTACTACTTCTGATTATGACAGAGAGAAGTTACAAGAGCGTTTAGCTAAGTTAGCTGGTGGTGTAGCTGTATTATACGTAGGTGCTCCTTCTGAAGTAGAAATGAAAGAGAAAAAAGACCGCGTAGATGATGCACTTCATGCAACAAGAGCTGCTGTAGAAGAAGGTATCGTAGCTGGTGGTGGTGTAGCTTTATTAAGAGCTAAAAATGCGTTAGTTGATATCAAAGCTGAAAATGCTGATGAAGAGACAGGTATCGCTATTATCGCTAAAGCTGTAGAATCTCCTCTAAGAACTATCGTGGAAAATGCTGGTCTAGAAGGTTCTGTAGTAGTAGCTAAAGTAGCTGAAGGTACAGCAAACTTCGGATACAATGCTAAGTCAAATGAGTATGTAGATATGCTTCAAGCAGGTGTTATCGATCCTAAGAAAGTAACAAGAGTTGCATTAGAGAATGCTGCTTCAGTAGCTGGTATGATCTTAATCACTGAATGTGCATTAGTAGACATTAAAGATGATAGCGCTGCTATGCCTATGGGTGGTGGTATGCCAGGTATGATGTAATACCAAATCTTTATTTCAATATTATAAGGGGGCTGTCTAAAAAGATAGTCTCCTTATTTTTTTTATATAACCAGTAATAACAAGAAAAGGCTTAGTGTACTGAATACACCAAGCCTTTTTTATATTAACTTATTTAAACTTCTTACTTAGAAGTAATCTCTTTTAGATCGGCAATAGTTGCGATAGGATCAGCTGCACTGAATACAAAGTTACCTGCTACTAATGCATCTACTCCTGCATCTACAAGGGCTTTAGCATTCTTATTATTCACTCCACCATCTATTTCTATCATTACATTAGCTCCTTTAGCAGTGATCATTGCTTTTAGCTTGCGTACTTTCTCATAGGTATTCTCAATAAAGCTTTGACCACCAAAACCTGGATTAACACTCATAATAAGTACTAAATCTAGATCTTGAATAATGTCTTCTAACACACTTACAGGAGTATGAGGATTAAGTGCTACACCAGCTTTCATTCCTTCTGCTTTAATCGCTTGAACTGTACGGTGCAAGTGCGTACATGCTTCATAATGCACAGTAAGGATATCTGCTCCTAAGTCTTTAAATGTCTTAATATAACGATCAGGATCTACTATCATTAAGTGTACATCCAATGTTTTTTTAGCGTGTTTATTAATCGCTGCTAATACTGGCATACCAAAAGAAATATTTGGTACGAATACTCCATCCATAATATCAATATGGAACCAGTCTGCTTGGCTATTATTCACCATTTCGATATCTCTCTGAAGATTAGCGAAGTCAGCTGCTAATACTGAAGGTGCTATAATCGTGTTTTTCATATAATTGAGTTGTGTTTGTACAAAGGTAATCCAAAAAAAGCGATAGTCAAACGCTATAAGTTAATTCTACTTGATAGGCTTTAAACATTGAATTAGCATTAGTCTAATAACATATAAACAAGATACTCAAATTTGAATACCACTGCTTTTAAATTAAAAAAATCCCAATAGATGATACTATTGGGATGTATGATGTAGCCTATAAAGACTCTTGTCTTATTACTCGTGCTTCAAATAATTCAGAGAAATACTTGATAATCTTCTCTCTTACTTCATCCTCATCTACATACTCTACTCCTAGCTCTACATTAAGAGAAGTAACTCCTTTACCTCGTATTCCACAAGGGATAATGTTGTCAAAGTAACCTAAATCTGAATTTACATTAAAAGCAAAACCGTGCATCGTCACCCATCTAGAAGCTCTAACTCCCATCGCACAGATCTTACGTGCGAATGGAGTTCCTGCACCTAGCCATACTCCTGTTTCTCCTTCACTTCTACTAGATTCTACACCATAATCTTGTAAAACAAGGATAATGGTCTCTTCTAAAAGACGCAAATACTTATGTATATCCGTAAAGAAGTTCTCTAAGTCTATGATAGGATATCCTACTACCTGTCCAGGCCCGTGATATGTAATATCTCCTCCTCTATTAATCTTATAGAACGTAGCCCCTTTTGCCTTTAATTGTTCATCATTTAAAAGCATATTATGTGCATCACCACTCTTACCTAATGTATAGACATGGGGGTGTTCTACAAATAAAAAGTAATTATCTGTAGCATCTGTTCGTTCTTCTCTTCTATTTCTGATCTTAACATCTAGAATAGATTGAAATATTTGTTCTTGGTAGTCCCAAGTATCTTTATAATCTTTCTCGCCTAAATCAATAAGCTTTACTTGTTTGTTCATTGTGATGTTAGTTATTTGTTATATTTAGGATTGTTAAGGATTACTAATGCCGCAATCACCCCAGGTACCCATCCACATAACGTTAAGATAAAAACAATCAATATAGATCCACATCCCTTGTCTAATACAGCTAAAGGCGGTAAAATAATAGATAAAAGTACACGTCCTAAACTCATGACTAAATATTTTGTAAGATACAAATTTCGACATTTTTTCGTTGAACTCTCCTATTATACAGTTAAAATGATAGTGCGTATTCACTTTTAAGACAAAGTATTGCAAATTAAGTCGTTTTATCAGAAATAGTAATTGTCGCATTTTCAAAGATTAACTATATTTGCCATTAAATTAATTTACAGTTATTATGCAACTTTCAGAACAAGAAATCATCAGAAGAGAAAAACTGAGCAAGTTACAAGAGCTTGGTGTGAATCCTTATCCTGCTAATCTATTTCCAGTAGACCACACGTCGAAGCAGATAAAGAACGACTTCGAAGAAGGTAAGAAGGTTGTCGTTGCGGGTAGATTAATGTCTTCAAGAATACAAGGAAAAGCTTCTTTCGCTACTATCCAAGATAGTGAAGGTAAGATTCAGTTATACATCAATAGAGATGAACTTTGTCCAGACGAGGATAAAACATTATACAATGAGATTTACAAAAAACTTATTGACTTAGGAGATATCGTAGGTATAGAAGGAGAGTTATTCACTACGCAAGTAGGAGAAAAAACAGTACGTGTAAAAGGTTTACAGTTATTAAGTAAAGCATTACGCCCACTTCCATTGCCTAAGACAGATGCTGAAGGAAATACGTTTGATGCCTTTACAGATCCAGAATTACGTTACAGAATGCGTTATGTTGATTTAGTGGTTAACCCAATCAACAAAGAAATATTCATCAAACGTACAAAGTTGTTTACTGCAATGCGTAACTTCTTTAACGAGTCAGGATATATGGAAGTAGAGACTCCTGTATTACAGTCTATCCCTGGTGGAGCATCTGCTCGTCCGTTTATCACACACCACAATGCTTTAGATATTCCTTTATACTTGAGAATTGCTAATGAATTGTACTTAAAACGTCTTATCGTTGGTGGTTTTGACGGAGTGTATGAGTTCTCTAAAAACTTCCGTAACGAAGGAATGGACAGAACACATAATCCCGAGTTCACTGCTATGGAAATCTATGTAGCTTATAAAGATTACAACTGGATGATGGACTTCACAGAACGCCTATTAGAGCACTGTGCTATCGCTGTTAATGGTACAACTAATGCTACTTTTGGAGAACATGAGATTAACTTCAAAGCTCCTTATAAACGTATCACTATGGCAGACTCTATTAAAGAGTTCACAGGATTTGATATCACTGGTAAAACAGAGGAAGAAATACGTGTAGCAGCTTTAGGGATGGGTATTCCTGTAGATGAAACAATGGGGAAAGGAAAACTTATTGACGAGATATTCGGAGAGAAATGTGAGGGAAACTATATCCAACCTACTTTCATTACTGACTATCCAAAAGAAATGTCTCCATTAACTAAACTACACAGAGATAACCCTGAACTAACAGAGCGTTTTGAATTAATGGTTTGTGGTAAAGAGATTGCAAATGCATATTCTGAGTTGAATGACCCTATTGACCAAAGAGAGCGTTTTGAATCTCAAATGGCTTTAGGAGACCGTGGAGATGATGAAGCGATGTTTATCGACCAAGATTTCTTACGTGCTTTAGAGTATGGTATGCCTCCTACATCAGGATTAGGTATCGGTATGGACCGTTTAATTATGTTCTTAACAAACAACCCTTCTATTCAAGAAGTATTATTCTTCCCTCAAATGAGACCTGAGAAGACTGCTCCTTCAGTAGAATTAACAGATGAAGAGAAAATCATTATTCAGATATTAGAGAACAACGATAACAAAGTTGAAATTGGTTCTCTAAAAGAACAAGCTGCTTTAAGTGGTAAGAAATGGGACAAGGCAATGAAAGGTCTTTCTTCTCATAACTTAACTAAAGTAGAAACAGAAGGTGACTTAAAATATGTAGTGTACCAACACTAAGAGATAATAAAAAACAAGACTCAATGAGTCTCGTTTTTTTATACCCTTAAATCTGCAGATAACGTTTAAACACGAATGAATTGTACAAAAATTAAAGCACACTGTAGTGTGGCTTTAGAGCTAATCGAAGCTATGTAAAGTAGAATTAATTCGTAGTAATCGGTAGTTGCAGATTTGAGGTATACTTTAAAACTTCGGGTTATTGATAAACTCATAATCTGTAAGCGTATGTAGAAAGGCTATTATTGCTTTCTTTTCATCTGTAGTCATTGGAATACCAACTGCACCACCGCTTTTCTTAAACAATGGATCAAGTGTAGGGCTATCTTTCATCCCTGAAGAATAAAAGTCCAACACAGCCTCTAAGGTAGCCAAACTCCCATCATGCATATAAGGAGCCGTTAACGCAATATTTCGCACTGTACTAACCTTAAACTTATATCTATCTTCTTCTAGTCCTGAGACTTCTTCTCTTCCTTTATCGTTAACTAAAGGATTTACTGGCACACCATTATTTCTAAAAGAAACATCCGTAAACAAATCACCTTTATGACAAGCTGCACAATTCTGTCGAAATAGCTCTAAACCTCTTTTTTCTTGTTCATTTAATGTACCTCCTAATTCATTTCTAACATATTTATCATATTTAGAATTACTAGATACTAACAATGCCATATACTGAGCTAAAGCTTTCATCATATTAGTAGATGTCATCTTATCATCATTATATGCCTTTTTAAACAGTTTTTGGTAATCTATATCCAAACGCAGTTTATCTAATATAATAGGGATATCTCCTCGCATCTCAAGTTCATTGTAAATGGGAACAATTGGAACCATCTCCAAATTATTAGACGCTCCGTCGTAAAAATACTCATCTATAAAAGCCATATTCTGAATAGCTGGAGCATTGCGTTTACCTAATTGACCATCTATACCAACACTCAATGGTTTGCCTGCATCTGCAAAAGCAGCAGATTTAATATGACATGATGCACATGATACTGTATTATCTTGTGAAAATCGAGAGTCATGAAATAATTTCTTTCCTAATTCAAAACGGGAATGTTTTAAATCATTATTAATAAAAGGATAAGTAGGTTCTGGAAAGTTCGTTGGCCGAGACCACGCTAGATTATCTATATCTTCGATAGGTTCTTCATAATCCTCGTTTGAAGAACATCCTATCAACAAAAAAGAAAACATAAACAGTCGAACAATTTTCTTCATAAAACAAATTTTTAAATAAGTAAAGGGAAGCTGACTAACTTCCCTTTGCAATAAAATCAAATTATAAACTTTTCTGAACAGTTACTTTTCCTATGCTAAACATGCCTTGGGCATTTTCCATAATCTTAGGAGCACGAACAGCATCAACCATTATATATGAACTCTCTTTCAAAACAATCTTATTTTTACCATCCACTAATAATGATGTTTCTACATTCAAATCAACATTAGAAACATGCTTATCACTAACCTTAATCTCTTCTTTACTTTCTAACACTACTTCTTTATAATTGTCTAGTTTACTTCCATGGCTTCCTATATGCAACTGAAAATCATCCTCTTTATTTGTACCATTTACATAAAGCCCTTGACAGTTAATAAATTTATATCCTGTAATCCATCCCCAGATCAAATCATGCTTCTTGCACAAATCCCAGAACTCTTGTTGATCTTCCATACCCTTTAAATACTTCTCTTGATCAACTCCAATACCAAACTTCACTTTAGTATAATAACCTGCTGGAACATCTTTCAAAACAACCTTATAATCGTGAGTCTCAGAATCCACAAAGAAATACCCATCTTTTTTGGGGTAAGTAAAAACTCCTCCTTTACTATCAGTAAGTTGAAAATTACTAATAATATACTTTAAAAAACTAATATTCAACTTTTCATCATTGCTATTAGCTTTGTAAGATGTATTATACTTCAAATCTTCGCCAAACATTTTATGGTTAAAAGTAAAAGTAATATTGTTCTTACCTGTTAGCTCTTCTTTTTTATCTTCTCCCGAATTATTGTCATCACTACTACAAGAAGTTAATATAATAGTAGAACACAATATTAATGTGATATACGATAGAAATTTATTCATTTTAATCTATTTTATAAGTTAAGTTTAATCCATAAAGCATCAGTCCGATATAATCAGACACAACTTTTTAATTGTAATAAAAAACTATAAAATCGGGGGTTGCAGTACAATTGTACTAAACAGATAAGTATAGAAATTACTATACGTCATAGATACTGTCTCTTTTAGAACACTACCGACTAATGACATATTAGCAACAAAATTATACGAGAAAACTGGAATAAAATCGAACAGAACAACAGCTTTCTCTATTTGTATAGGAGATTTAGAATCTAATACTTGCTGTAATTCTTTTGCTACATAGCATTTACCATTACATTCTAATATTGGCTTATCCACATTAACACATAACACAGTAGATATATAATCATAATTAACAATATACTCCACCACAGGCATAACTGGGCGGAATATAAAAATTAACGCTATTATGATATATAATTTCTTCACGAGGCAAAAATATCAAACACAATTTAATTTAGTTAATAATATTATTAATGTTTTTTGAGACATTCACACTTCTTATAACTAAAAGCATGATTATCTAAATCATGCAAATGTCTTCCTATAACTCTCAGGAGTAATTCCCTCCTGTTTTTTAAAGAAAGTGACAAAATAAGAAGTACTGTCAAAACACAACTCTCTAGCTATCTCATTAATATTAAATGAGCTAAACTGTAATAGCCGCTTAGCCTCAATAATAATACGCTGACGCACTACTTGACCTGCAGTTACACCTCTCTCTTGCTTACAGAGTTTATTTAAATAATTAGGGGTAACACATAACTTCTCTGCATAGAAGGAAGGCGTTTTAGCTTCCTTAAAATACACTTCTACTAAATCTAAGAAGGCTAATATACGATCATTAGAAGACGATTTTCCATAATCTATATGAAGAACATCTGTAAGTCCCTCAATATACTGTAACTCACATAACAAGATATTCAAATAAGAACGAAGTACCTTAATGCGATATACACGTGTAGAACCATACTCTGTAAGCATTAGTTCTGTCAACATATTTATTTTTACACTTATTGCATTAACCATAAATTGTTGGGGAATACTATCCAGCTGAAAGAAGTCAAAATACTTCAATACATTTTCATGGTATCGTTGTGAAAAGAATGCATCCTCGAAGCCAAGGAAAACACCTGTACAATTACTTCCAAAACGCATACTTACTATATCACCTGGCTTGATGACATAAATACTATCTCCTAAATCAGAATATTCAAATTCATTAATACAAATAGTATATACTCCACTTGCTACAATAACAACCACATAAAAGTTAGCTCTAAAACTAGAGTTTATTAATGGATAATCTCTATTTAGACATGTAATCTGATTAATAACAAAAGAAGATTGGTCTTGCGTAAAATAATTGATACCAAAGGATTTTATAATCTTACTAGACATAAGAAACTTTAATTAATATTATACATAAGTACATATACTACCAAACTAAATTTTGGTAGTATTAAAATAATCTATACATATTAATTAAACAACAGGAGGTCTTAGGACGCGATAAGTAAATAACTGTCTATATAGATCACTATATTGATCCAATGTCTTATTAGAGTGTGCTAAAGAAGTATTAACAGCTATATAATTCTGAAGTTCCCCTACATACATTAACGCAAAAGCTATGTTACATACTTTTTTTGCACCATCTTTATGTTGTTCCTCTTTGACTGTTCGAGCCAGCTCTTTCATTAAGTAACACTGTCCATTGCAGTGCATTTCAGGCTTGTCAGTATTTATACATAGTACTGTTGATATATATTCATAATCGATCAAGTAGTCTACCAAAGGCACTACTGGTCTGAATACTAATAAAGTTACTATAATAAATAAATACTTCTTCACGATACAAATATACAGTCGATTAGGATATAAAAAAAGCGTTACTAAAAATAGTAACGCTTTATATGGTTTATCCTAAATAAGTTTTTAATATCTTACTTCTAGATGTATGTTTTAATCTGCGAATAGCTTTTTCTTTAATCTGTCTTACACGTTCTCTTGTAAGATCAAATGTTTCTCCTATTTCTTCTAATGTCATAGGATGTTGATCACCTAATCCGAAGTATAGACGTACTACATCTGCTTCTCTTGGAGTTAGTGTTTCTAATGCTCTCTCAATTTCTGTTCTAAGAGATTCGTGAATTAGCTCTCTATCTGGGTTTGGTGATTCACCTGAGCGAAGTACATCATATAAGTTAGAATCTTCTCCTTCAACTAATGGAGCATCCATTGAAAGGTGACGTCCAGAGTTTTTCATACTCTCTTTAACGTCGTTCACAGTCATATCTAACTCTACAGCAATTTCTTCCGCTGAAGGTGGACGTTCATTAGATTGCTCTAATAAAGCGTACATCTTATTAATTTTATTAATAGACCCAATCTTGTTCAATGGTAAACGAACGATACGAGATTGTTCTGCTAGTGCAGACAAAATAGATTGACGAATCCACCATACCGCATAAGAAATGAATTTAAAACCACGTGTTTCGTCAAAACGTTGCGCTGCTTTGATCAAACCTAAGTTTCCTTCATTAATTAAATCGGGTAAAGTCAATCCTTGATTTTGATACTGCTTAGCAACCGAAACTACGAAACGCAAGTTTGCTTTCGTCAATTTCTCTAGTGCTCTTTGATCTCCTGCTTTGATTCGTTGCGCTAACTCTACCTCTTCATCCGCAGTAATTAAATCTACTTTACCAATTTCTTGCAAATACTTATCTAAAGAAGCTGTCTCACGATTTGTTACCTGCTTGGTAATTTTAAGTTGTCTCATATTATTTCTATCCTTGTTTTTTGCTATGATGTGTTTCTCACACATATATTATACGTTCACTACACCCAAAAGGTTACAACATTTTAAAAAAAAATTTAAACCTATATCTTTACTACACAAAAAAAGCACCACAAAAATGTAATTAATGCAGTGCTTCTCTATTTTATAAAAAATATAACTTTTAAACTAGTAATAATTCACCTTGCTTAATTCCTCTTCATCTACCTCTACTTCATCAAGATATCGCTCTAAACTATCATCTAATTCCTTCATCCACGGAGTGTGGTGCTCTTCTGCTATCACGCCACTCATAACTGAGGTATAAACCTTATCACGATAATTTAAAATATTAATCTCTTTATCATTTAACCAACTTTTAAACATTGAGGCAACAGTATCTAAGTCAAAAGTAGGGTAATCTGTCATACTAATCAGATCCTTAATATAATTAGTTTGAAAGTCTACATGTTCCTCACCCGTTTTAGAGCTTTTCTCCAGTTTCACCCATTGTTCTATCTCTTTACTCCTAATCTCTTTAGAAGGTAACTTGATACGTCCTAACATATAATCTCTTGCAAACCAAGCTTGAGTATCAAACATATTAAATGTATAGTACTGATCTTGCATTCCTAAGAAAAGTAATCGTTCATTTTCATTAAAAACAACTCCTTTATAGAGATTATCTGGATATAAATTATTCTTTGTTTTTAAACGCAAATTATCTGGCAGAAAAGGAAATTTATGTTGATATCCTGTACATAATACCACTGCATCATATTCTTTCTTAGAACCATCCTTAAAATATGCTACATTATCTTCAAAATGGGTCACAAGAGGTTTTTCCTCTATACCTTTAGGCCACTTAACCCCAATAGGATTAGTGCGATAAGAAATCGTCACTGACTTACTACCATGTTTAAAACACTGAATACCTATATCCTCAGCAGAATAACTACTACCTACTAATAAAATATCTTTATCTTTAAACTGATCTGCTCCTCTAAAATCATGAGCATGCATTACTGTTCCAGGAAAACTATCAATTCCTTTAAAATAAGGCATATTAGGTGTAGAGAAATGTCCTGTCCCTACAACTAAATAGTCAAAAAACTCTTCGAATGTCTCATTCTTAACAAGATCATCAAATATGACCCTAAACTGTTGTTTCTCCTCAATATAGTCTACCCATCTAGCCACAGTATTAAACTTGATAAAACTTCTTGCATTACTTTGCTTTATACGTCCCTCAATATAATCAAATAGAACTTCTCTTGGTGGATATGATGATATCGGCTGTTTAAAGTGATCCATAAAAGTATAATCTGCAAACTCTAAACATTCTTTTGGTCCATTAGACCAAAGGTACTTATACATACTTCCATGAAGAGGCTCACCGTACTTACCTACGCCAGTACGCCAAGTATAATTCCACATTCCTCCCCAATTATCTTGTTTCTCATAACATTTAATCTCTGGTATTCGGTTTCCCTTTTTTTGTTCTGACTCAAAGGCACGCAACATAGCTAATCCACTCGGTCCAGCACCAATAATTCCAACTTTAAAATCTAACATAACTACATAACAAATTTGTCCTCGTTAAAAAACGAAGAATTAATAAAAATGATTATCACTGATTGCTCAGCCGAGATAGAATACTACATGTTCGTATTCTACAATAGATACATCTAATAATTGATGTATATCAGGCAGCATAATTATATGCCGAAAATAAGGTCAAGTATACAAAACTTGAATTTGGATAGGAGTTGATAACACAATGCTAGAAATATATAAGCAAGCCACCTCCTATTAACGTTAATTGCTAATATAATACAAATTAGCGACTTAACCAAAAAACAAACCCCTAAAAATATAAATACAATTAGAACAATGACAAAACTCAACATTACATAGTAAGATTATCTAAATAGAAAGTTGTATCTAATAGAGTATATCGATGATAACTACAACATAGCTAGTAATCAGACAAAAACGAGAATAAAAAAAGGACATCTATTACTAGATGTCCTTTATATAATAAAAAGATTACTTTTATTTATTTTCTTGCTTTGGAGCGTCGTCTTTTTTCTCTTCTCTAGGAGGACGAGGCATTAAAGCTTTACGAGATACTTTTGCTTTTTTCGTTTTAGGATCAATACCCATGTATTTAACATCAAGTAAATCACCCATTTTCAACACATCAGATACATTCTCAATGCGTTTCCAATCTAACTCAGATACATGAAGTAAAGTCTCTTTTCCTGGTACGAATTCTACTACAGCACCAAAATCAAGCATCTTAACTACTTTAACATGGTAAGTCTCACCCTCTACTGGAGCGAAAGTTGTGTTATCGATAGCAGCAATAGCTTTAGCCATACCGTCTGGATCAGTACCAAGTATTTCAATAATACCGAAATCTCCCTCTTCGTTAATCACGATAGTAGTTCCTGTTTCTGCCTGAAGAGCTTGAATATTCTTACCTCCAGGTCCGATAACAGCACCAATAAAGTCTTTAGGAATTGTAACAGTAACAATTTTCGGAGCTTTAGGTTTAACTGTAGGATTTGGAACTGCGATCGTTTCTTCTAATAATCCAAGAATGTGCATACGTCCATCAAGAGCTTGTTTTAACGCTTGCTCTAAGATTTCGTAAGCTAATCCGTCGATTTTTATATCCATCTGACATGCAGTGATACCATCTCTTGTACCAGTAACTTTAAAGTCCATATCTCCTAAGTGATCTTCATCTCCTAAGATATCAGACAATACAGCCCAACGTCCAGTTTTCGCATCTGAGATTAACCCCATAGCAATACCAGAAACTGGTTTTTCCATTTGAATACCTGCATCCATTAATGCTAATGTACCAGCACAAACAGTTGCCATAGAAGACGAACCGTTAGATTCTAATACTTCAGATACTAAACGAATAGTATAAGGACAGTCAGCAGGAATCATATTTTTCAAAGCACGTTGTGCTAAGTTACCATGACCTACCTCTCTACGAGAAGTTCCTCTTAATGGTCTAGCTTCACCTGTTGAGAACGGAGGGAAGTTATAGTGTAAGTAGAATCTATCCTCTCCTTGCTCACTTGGCAAGTCAATTATATTAGCATCTCTTGATGTACCTAAAGTAACTGTCGCTAATGCTTGAGTTTCTCCACGTGTAAAGATAGACGATCCATGTACAGAAGGTAAGTAATCTACTTCACTCCAGATAGGACGAATCTCAGTAGTCTTACGACCATCAAGACGAATGTTTTGATCTAAAATAAGGTTACGTACAGCCTCTTTTTGAGTCTTCTTAAAGTAAGTACTGATTAGTTCACCTTTTTCAGCTAAATCTTCTTCAGAGAACAAAGCTTTCACTTCATCATATACTTCAGCGAATTTCTCACCACGCTCGCTTTTACCACTAGCATGAGAAGCAATTTCGTATAATTTAGCATAAGCTGCATCATTAACTATTTTCTCAACTTCAGCATCCGTTGCTTCTGGTTCGTACTCACGGTAAGTAAGTCCTAAAGCAGCACGCATTTTTTCTTGAGCTTCTACTTGTACTTTAATAGCATCATGAGCAAACTTAATTGCATCAATCATATCTTGTTCAGAGATCTCTCTCATCTCACCTTCTACCATACATACAGAATCTTTAGAAGCTCCGATCATCATATCAAGATCAGAAACATCTAACTGTGCTCTAGAAGGGTTAATTATGAATTGTCCGTCTACACGAGCAACTCTAACTTCTGATATAGAAGTATAGAATGGAATATCTGATACAGCAAGAGCCGCAGAAGCAGCTAAACCAGCTAATGCATCAGGCATTACATTTTCGTCATGAGACATTAATTGAATCATAACCTGTGTTTCAGCGTGATAATCATCTGGGAACAATGGACGTAAACAACGGTCTACTAAACGCATTGTTAACACCTCTTGATCACTCGGACGAGCCTCACGTTTAAAAAAGCCTCCTGGAAAACGTCCAGCAGCAGCAAATTTTTCTCTGTAATCTACAGTTAAAGGAAGAAAGTCAATACCAGGGTTCGCAGTTCTCGCTGATACAGCTGTAGCTAAAAGCATACAGTCTCCCATACGAACAACTACAGAACCATCTGCTTGCTTCGCTAATTTTCCAGTTTCGATAGAGATGCTACGGCCATCTCCTAAATCGATAATTTCTTTAGTTACCTTAGGAATCATAATAAATTAATACTTTAGGGTTTCTGTCTCTCCGAAGAGAGACATTAATAATTTTGTGTTGTGTTGTGTGTGTTGTGTAGTTGTATGAAACCCAATGAAAAACCAGACTTTTTTTGCTAAAAAGGCTAAAAAGAAAAAGAGGCGCACAAGGGCACCTCTTTACTATTGATTATTTTCTAATATTCAATTCTTTGATAATCTCACGGTATCTGTTAATTTCTGTATTCTTTAAGTAGTCAAGAAGTCTTCTTCTTTTACCAACTAAAAGAACTAATGAACGCTCAGTATTATAATCTTTACGATTTCTTTTTAAGTGCTCAGTTAAATGTGAAATTCTGAATGTAAACAAAGCAATTTGTCCTTCAGCAGAACCAGTGTTCTCAGCTTTTCCTCCGTGTTGTACGAAGATCTCAGCTTTTTTCTCTTTTGATAAATACATGCTAATATTATTTAATGATTTTTATGTATATAATATGGTAGTACCATATTTACGTTTGCAAAGGTAATTTTATTTTTTTATAAATACAACTATAAAAAACTCTCTTTTTATAGCAAAATAACTTTTAGTTATAAATCAAACATAAAGACATGATATATAGCTATTTAACTCTTCTAAAAACAATTGATCTTCAGGTGTAAATGCGTTAATTTGATTAGAATCAATATCTATCTGCCCGATATTAACACCATTAACAAAAAGAGGCACAACTATCTCCGACTTAACAGTAATACTACATGCTATATAGTTATCTTGAGCCGTAACATCTTCTACTAGGAATGTCTCATTACTCACAGCAACCTGTCCACATATACCTTTACCGAAAGGTATTACAGTATGATCTGTTTCTGGTCCTGAATATGGTCCTAAATAAAGCTCCTGTTTATCATGAAATGCAAAGTAAAATCCAACCCAGTCGTAATAAGAAATCTGCTCATGTAAAAGAACACAAATCTTTTTTAATCGTTCTTCCACTCTTAGATCACTTAATCCTAGTATCTTTTTTGCTTCAATTAAGAGCGCTTGATATAAATCATTCATATTTATATTAGTTTTATGATAAACAAATATAAGAATCCACTCTAGATATCACAGTAAACATCTTCACTTCTTAACTATATTTCTAAAACTAACGTATATACAAAACAAAAAAAAGCATTAGAACTCACCCCTAATGCTTTTTTCAAACAACAATATGTTATTTCGTAGCCAAACTCACAAACTACAAAATATAATAATCTTTTTTATAGCAATTTTTTTATTCCTTATCACACTGCTTAATCAAGTACTTAATTAAATCCGTACTCGTAAGCATACCTATTAAGACATTACCTTCCATTACAGGCAACGATCTAAATCCTTTTTCCATAATTATTTCTGCCGCATCCCGAACACTTAAATCTGCTTGAATTGTTATTACATCTTTAACCATAACTTGTTCTATAGAGAACATATTATATACAGTCATATCAACAACTTCATCATCTTCGTCTGTCGTTTCTGCCAAGCTAATTCTTATTAAATCAGTATAACTTAACATTCCTACTAATTTACCTCCTGAAATAACTGGCAAATGTTTAATTCTAAAATCCTTGAACAATTTTTCTGCATCTGTCAATGAATCAGTCAAATTTAATTTGACAACATCCTTAGCCATAATATTAGAAACTTGAACATTCTTTGTCATTACAATTTCCATTTTGTTACGACAAATTTAAACCAACCTAACTCTTAAAAAAATGATATTTATCAGATTTAAGTATTTTATTGCCTCATTAGTCAAAATCATACTTTATTTACTCAAAAAGTTACTCTAAAACTCCAGCTGATAAACTTACATCAAATGTCATAAAGGAGACAATATATCAATCCACACCTATAAGCCAATTTACAAGTAGAAATATCACGCAGGATTAGAACACTAAAATTTAGAGGGTATTTTTTTTATTTTAACCCTTTAAAACAGTCAAAAAATAAGATAATACCTATTAAAATATCTATTTTTTTAACCAATTCCAGTCCTTTACCATCAAAACAAATTTAAAAACTACTTTTTTATTATTTTTTTTAATTCACACAAAAACACAATTCATTGCAAACCAACTATTTAATAAAAAAACTCAATTTACATTTACATCTGCACCTCTTGACAATGCCAATGAATATAGGCACTGATAGTAGATCCTAGGACATTTCTTGGACTATACTTGCACAATAGTAGGACTATATACTGTTTTGCCCAATAATGCTCTACTTATTCTCCTGTCAATCGTTATTGATCACAAAAACATATTCAAATAGAATTTCTAATAGTCAGACTAACATATAATCTAACAACTCCACCTATTAACCCTTTATATAAAAATGAGATTAGAAATACCAATGTCTAAAGCCCTTGCTGGCAAATTTTTATAAGTACACAGTATATTATGGTATTTAGACCATACCTACGAAATAACACTTACTCATAAACAAAAAACGCTATTACCTTTGTTAAAGTAATAGCGTATATATTTTGCGTCCGCGGGAGGGCTCGAACCCCCAACCCTCAGAGCCGAAATCTGATATTCTATCCAGTTGAACTACACGGACATTAAATCATCTATTAAGATAATAGTGATTTTACTACGGAAGAGATAGTTTTTCCATCAGCTTTACCAGCCAACTCTTTAGTTGCGATTCCCATCACTTGTCCCATAGAAGACATGCCACTAAAACCGCCTTTACTAATTATCTCTCCAATTATTTTTTGAACTTCTGCTTCTGATAACTGCTCTGGCAAAAATTGTTCTATAATAGCCGCCTGAGCAATTTCAGGTTCTGCTAAATCATTTCTATTTTGCGTTGAAAAAATATTAGCACTATCTTTTCTTTGTTTTACTAATTTCTGAAGAATCTTTATCTCTTCTTCCTCTGTAAGATCAGTTTGTGCTCCTGATTGAGTTTGAGCTAATAATAACTCTGACTTTACTGCTCTTAATGCTTCTAAAGCGACTGTGTTTTTCGCTTTCATCGCATCTTTTATAGCATCCATTATCTTTGATTGTAAACTCATATCAAATTTATTTTATTTTGTGCAAATATATAAAAAAGCCCGAAAGATTATAATCTTTCGGGCTCTATATCTTTAGTTAAAATATAACTAATCTACATTATCATGCAAATAAGAGTTATTAGATCTCAATTGTCCGTCATTATTACTATCCAGACCAAAAGTAATTCTTGATTTAGTACTAGTATCTTCAGTCTCATTTAAATCTACACCACTGCGTTTGTATGCAGGTTCTTTCTCTAACTCTGATAATTGATTGTTTGTATTATTGAATTTGTAATTAAACTCCTTCATTTTTTTTCTTCGTTCAGCAGCACGACTTTTTAAAGTAAATTCTTCTATGCTCATTTCTATAGGATTTACTTCATCTAAATCCTCTTCTACAGCGCTTACAACTGTATCAACAGTTGGTGCAATCTCGTCAGATTTAATAGAAAATTTAAATTCATCCTCTATCTCATCCTGGTGCATATTAATTGGCTTAGCCGATGCTAATTCAGACTCTTTATCAGTATAATCTTCTAAAGAGAACATAATAATCTCTTCTTTAGGAGTACTTATATTTTGTCCTACCTTAATTTCTCCAGAATACGCTGCTTTAGCCTTAATCTCAACTATTTCTTCCTCTTCTAAATGATAGACTACAGGTGCACTTGTAGGTACTTTTTGAGATAAGAAAGATTCAGGTTGTTTTGCTACATTTACAATAACAAACTCAGGATCAACAACATTAATATCACGAATATCCTTAGTTTTTGTTAAAATTTGTTCTTCTGAAATATTAATATTTTTTTTTACCTCTTCTGCAGGTGTAACTATTTCAAAAAAAACATCTAATCCATTAGCTTCTCTTACTTTCTCAGTGCTCTCTGTTCCTGGAGTTATTTCAAAACCAGCATCACTAAAATCATAATTATCACTTTCATCACTATCATCAAAATCTCCTAATTGATGAACAGTGATTTTATCTACTTCGTCATCAATTTCCTCTTCGTTTACTAAAGCACTTGTTACTTTAGACAAAGGTTCATCTGGAGAAGAATAGCCAAATGGCTCAGTTGTCACCTGCAATAGATTATGTTCTAATTTTTGTTCACCTTCTAGGACATGAATAATTTTGCTTGGTTCACCTGTTGTAACAATATTTTTTTGTTGCTCAATGTTAAATCCTGTAGCAATTATAGTTACAGAAATAGCATCACCTAAAGATTCGTCTTCACCAACCCCCATGATAATGTTAGCATTATGACCAGCCTCAGTCTGAATATGATCATTGATTTCTCCTATTTCGTCAATTGTAATTTCATTAGCTCCTGAAACGATTAACAACAATACGTTCTTAGCTCCGCTAATTTTATTATCATTTAACAATGGAGAATCTAATGCATCTACAATAGCATCCTTAGCTCTAGTTTCGCCTGAAGCTGTAGCAGATCCCATTATAGCTGTACCACTATCCGATAATACTGTCTTAGCATCTTTTAAGTCAATATTCTGAGTATAGTGGTGTGTAATAACTTCCGCTATCCCACGCGCTGCAGTAGATAAGACTTCGTCGGCTTTGGAGAAACCGGCTTTGAATCCTAAATTACCATATACTTCACGTAACTTATTATTATTGATAACCACTAATGAATCAACCTGCTTACGCAAACGTTCTACACCTTTTAAGGCTTGGTCTTGTCTAACTTTTCCTTCAAATTGAAAAGGAATAGTTACAATACCAACTGTTAGAATATCGCGTTCTTTAGATAATTGAGCAATTACTGGAGCAGCACCTGTACCAGTACCTCCACCCATACCAGCAGTGATGAACACCATCTTAGTATTAGTATCAAGCATCTTCTCAATATCCTCTATGCTTTCTAAAGCAGACTGTTGGCCTACTTCTGGATTAGCTCCAGCACCTAAACCTTCAGTAAGATTAACCCCTAACTGAATTTTCGTTGGAACTGGACTATTTTCTAATGCTTGAGAGTCAGTATTACACACTATAAAATCCACACCTTTAATTCCTTGTTGGAACATGTGATTAATAGCATTACTTCCACCACCTCCTACACCTATTACTTTGATAACGTTTGATTGATTTTTAGGTAAATCAAACTTTATTCCTCCAAAATCTGTATTCTCCATATACGTAGCCTTTTTATTCTTGCTTTTCAATAAAATCTTTAATTTTTCTAAAAAAAGTACCAAAGAAATTAGATTCAAATTTTTCTGCCGTTGGCGATCTAAATTCTTTTTCTTTTGGTTCTTCAGACACTTTAGTTCTATCAGAACTAATAGTTTCTAGTGGATCATGTGATTCTGCTTTATGCTCTATCACTGGTTCTATGTGATTAACATTAGAAACCACTACCTCAGGAGCTTTATGCTCTTTTGCAATATCTTCTAAAGACACAGCTCCTTTAATTTGATGTCTTTCACTTTCCATTACTAATCCAACTGCTGTTGCATATAATGGGCTAGATATTTCTAAATTAGAATCTCCTGCTAAATGTTCATTTGGATATCCAATACGGGTATCTATACCTGTAATATATTCAACTAATTGCTTAATATGTTTTAGCTCAGAACCACCTCCAGTTAATACAATACCAGCTATTAATTTCTTTTGAGGATTCTCATATCCATAGCTTTTAATTTCAGAAAAGACCAATTGCACTATTTCTTCTACACGAGCATGAATAATTTTAGAAAGGTTCTTTAAAGATATTTCTTTAGGCTCTTTTCCTCTTAATCCAGGTATTGATACTATTTCATTATCTTTATTCTCACCTGGCCATGCAGAACCAAACTTAACTTTAAGAATCTCTGCTTGACGTTCAATGATAGAACATCCTTCTTTAATATCCTCTGTAATAACATTACCTCCGAATGGTACTACAGCTGTATGACGAATGATTCCATCTTTAAAAATTGCCAAATCAGTTGTACCACCACCTATATCGATAAGCGCTACTCCTGCTTCTTTTTCTTCTTGACTTAAGACAGCTTCTGCTGATGCTAAAGGCTCTAAGGTGATCCCCGAAAGCTCTAATCCAGCATCTTTAATACATCTACCAGCATTCTTAATCAAAGCTGCTTGACCTACTACTACATGAAATACTGCCTCTAGTCTACTTCCATACATTCCGATAGGCTCCTTAATACCAGGTTCACCATCAATTTTAAATTCTTGCGGAAGTACATGTATAATTTCTTCTCCAGGAAGCATGCTTAGCTTTTGAACTTGAGTAATTAATTGCTCAATATCTTTATCACCAATTACTTCATCGGGATTATCTCTACTTATGTAATCACTATGTTGAATACTTCGGATGTGTTGTCCTGCTATACCCACAACGACATTCTTTATCTTATACCCTGCAGCAGACTCAGCATCTGTCACCGCATTTTGAATAGACTGAATAGTCTGTGTTATATTATTAACTACACCTCTTTTTACTCCTAGACTTTTAGCTTTTCCTAATCCTAAAATTTCTAGTTTACCGTATTCGTTTTTCTTTCCGATCATTGCTACAATCTTAGTTGTCCCAATGTCTAAACCTACAGCTATATTTTCTTTTTCCATACTCATTTTTCTATTTAGTGCATACCACTTGTTGGGTAAACTTAAGGTTTATGTACTTGTACACATCTTGCTCTACACTCGATCTTCTCAAATACTGTACAAAAGCCTTGTAATTCTGTAGCTTTAATTCTTTCTCGTCAAACCCACCAAAAAGAATATCAAAGCGATTAGTACGACTCACTAACATTAAAGTTCCTTTAGGTTCTATTATAATACCAGTTATATCTTCTTTTAAAAAATCGTCTTTGTTTATTAACTCTAGCATTTCCTTGATTTCTCTCTCATTATTCGCTTTCACTGTCCCTTGCACCATTGGGACTCTGTCCGAGAAATTTGATGACAATGGCATCCTCTTTCCTAATTCATCAAGATAGTAATTTTTATCACCGTCTACGACTCTTCCTATTGCTTTTTTTTGCCAAATATCAACGATTAGTTTATTATCTACTGTCAAATAAACATCTGCATTTCTGATTAATTCATTTTTCAGTACATTTTTCTCTAGATTATTCAAATCTAAAACACTTCTATTAATCTCGGAAGTTTTTGGAAATTTATTTTTAACCAAATTGCGAATTTCTTCAGTAGTTACGAAGTGTTCTTCACTTTCTTTAAAAACAACACTGATACCCGACACTTCACTTGCCTTACTACGTTTATTTGTAAAAGAATATAAAAACAGTAACAATCCACATATAAGCA
Source organism: Myroides oncorhynchi (assembly GCF_020905415.1). NCBI lineage: Bacteria > Pseudomonadati > Bacteroidota > Flavobacteriia > Flavobacteriales > Flavobacteriaceae > Myroides > Myroides oncorhynchi. The sequence continues at coordinate 845,738 of NZ_JAJJMP010000001.1, forward strand.
ATATGCGAACATCTGACCATTTTATACTTTTAAACAACTTTTTCACGTCCTAATCTTTATAGTTTATTCCAATCCCTTTTTTATATCTTCTACCATTTCTCCTAAATCACCTGCTCCTATCGTCAATACTAACTCAGCATTCGATGCCCTTAAATAAGGTACTAATTCTTCTTTCTGTAGAACTACCTTAACTTTAGAAGTAACTCCTTCTAGCAATGCTGTTGATGTAACTCCTTCTATAGGCAATTCTCTAGCAGGATAAATATCCAGAAGAACTACATGCTCAAAAGTAGATAGTGCTGAAGCAAACTCATTCATAAAGTCTTTCGTACGACTGTATAAATGTGGTTGAAATACTGCCACCACCTTCTTATCTCCATATAACTCATGCACAGCTTGGCTTACAGCTAAAATCTCTGTAGGATGATGTGCATAATCATCTATATAGATAAAGTTATCTCTTCTTATCTTATAAGAAAAACGTCTTCTAACTCCTTGAAAACTCTCTAAGCCTTCAACTAGTACTTTTGGATCTACTCCATAAGTATATGCCATGGCAAAAGCTACTAAAGCATTAGATAAATTATGTCTCCCTGGTAATCCAAAACGAACATTTACAATTCTTTCTTTTGGTGTTATTATATCAAAGATATACCAACCGTTATCTATACGAATATTCTCAATCTTATAACTACAATCTTCTCCAAATCCAACTTTGATACCATCTAAGTCAACACATTCTGTCTTAAAAAACTTCGTTTTGTCTTCTACTTTATTAGCAAAATCATTAAATGCAACTAACATTTCCTCTGCTGTACCAAATATATCAAGATGGTCAGCCTCTGTAGAAGTAATACACGCTGTATCAGGATACAATCTTAAGAATGAACGATCAAACTCATCAGCTTCCACTACGGTAACAGTAGTTCCACTCCCAATTAAGTTTGTCTGATAATTCTCAACTACCCCGCCTACGAATGCAGTAACATCAACTTTCGCTTGGAACAACAAGTGTCCTAGAATACTAGTTGTAGTCGTTTTACCATGTGTACCAGCAACTGCAAAGCAATAGGTATCTTTCGTTATTAATCCTAAAACCTCAGAACGTTTACGAATATCAAACCCTTCATTAATATAATAATTCCATTCACTATGTGATTTTGGAATGGCAGGAGTTACTACCACTAAGGTTGTCTCCTTATCTTTATATACTGCATCAACTAGGTCAAGATTATCCTCAAAGTGAATATCAATACCTGCTTCTACTAATTCATCTGTTAATTGAGTTGGCGTTTTATCATATCCACCAACATTCTTGCCTAAAAATTTAAAATAACGAGCCAAGGCACTCATACCGATACCACCTATGCCTATAAAAAAAACGCTCTTTATCTTATTTAATTCCATAACTATTTCTTCATTATTGCTTCTACTTGATCTACAATATCACTTGTTGCGTTTGGCAACCCTAACTTTCTAAAGTTAGTACCTAATTTCATCTGTAAATCCTTATTCTCTACTAACGCACTAAACGTTGGTAGAAACTTTTCTTTTAATTCAGCTTCTTTTATTAATATAGCTCCCTCTTCATTCACAATGCTCATCGCATTCTTCGTTTGATGGTCTTCAGCAACATTAGGAGACGGGATAAATATCACTGGTTTTCCCACTAATGCTAACTCAGAAATAGAAGAAGCTCCTGCTCTAGAGATTACATAATCTGCTATACCATATGCTAGATTCATCTTTTCTATGAAAGCAAATACTCGTACATCTTCTGTCTGATACTTTTTATACTCATCGTAATAAAGCTTTCCACATTGCCAGATTACCTGAATATTCTTACTCCTAATCTCTTCTAAATTATCTTCTATTAGTTGATTTATTCTGCGTGCTCCTAGACTTCCTCCTAATACTAAAAGAATAGGTCTATTCACTTCTAATCCAAAAGAAAGAATCCCTTCTTCTTTATTAGAACCCACATTCAATAAACCACTTCTGACAGGGTTACCTGTCTTTATAATCTTTGACTCTGGAAAGAATCTTCCCAAGTTGTCATAAGCTACACATATCTTATTTGCCTTCTTTCCTAACAACTTATTTGTTATTCCTGGAAAAGAGTTTTGTTCTTGTATTAGGGTTGGTATTCCCTTTCCTGCTGCTACTTTTACAACAGCACCACTCGCAAAACCACCTGTTCCAATAACTACATCAGGCTTAAACCTCTTTATTATTTTACTAGACTTCCATAAACTACTTATAAGCTTAAAAGGAAATGCTAAGTTGTCAATAGTTAGTTTTCTTTGGATACCCGATATCCACAATCCTTCAATCTTATATCCAGCTTGTGGAACCTTCTGCATCTCCATCTTATTCTCTGCACCTACGAATAAAATCTCTGCATCAGGATACCTACTCTTTATTTCATTAGCAATAGCTATCGCAGGATATATATGTCCTCCTGTACCTCCACCGCTTAATATTACTCTTGGTGTATGTTTCATATAATAACTATTCTAATTTAATATTTCCTGACTTTGTCTGAGCTCCTCTTGTTTTGCCAATTCAGTCTGCATCCTCTCTTCCTCAATTTGTCTCTCTAATTCTTGTCTCTGTATTTCCTGTTCTTTTTTAGTAACACTTAAAATCACACCTAGTGAGATACAAGTCATCCAAATTGATGTCCCTCCACTACTTATTAAAGGCAAAGTCTGTCCTGTTGTGGGCAATAATGAAACTGCAACCCCCATATTAATTAAGGCTTGAAAAATAAAATAGAACCCCAATCCTGTAACTAATAACTTTCCAAACAACGTAGGTGCTTTATGTGCTGCTATTAAAAATCTAAAAAATAAATATAAATACAAAAAAAGAACAGATAGCCCACCTAACAAACCATATTCCTCAACAATTATCGCATAAATAAAGTCAGAGGATGATTGTGGTAAAAAATTCTTTTGTATGCTTTTTCCAGGTCCTTTACCAACTATTCCACCTGAAGCTATAGCTATCTTAGCATTATCTACTTGATATAAGTCCTTTCCTCCCTCATCTGCATTTGCAAATCTATCTATACGACTAATCCATGTATCAACACGATTTGGCATTGTACCTTCTGGTAACGTTTTTGCAGCGAATACAAATAATGTAACTAATAATATACCTGCACCAAAAATAGCTGCCAAATATTTAAAAGGATACTTACCCACAAATACTAATATACCTACCATTAAAAAAATCAAAGCTGCTGTTGAAAAATTGGCAGGAAAAATCAATCCCACTACAACCAAAACAGGTAGCCATAACTTTAATGCTGAAGGCCAAAACTCAACTTTCTTATCTTGTATACTTACAAGATATTGGGCTACATATCCTAACAATACTATAGCTGCAATAGCTGATGGTTGAATCTGGATAAAGCCAAAATCTAACCATCTACTTGCGTTAGCTCCTCCAATTGTTTTACCTTGTATTAAAGTAAAAAACAACAGAACTATAGCCACAGGCATCGCCAAAATAGATATAGATCTAAAATAGCGATACTCTAATCTATGTACGATATACAGCAGTATAAAACCAATTGATAAATGAGTAAAATGCTTAAACAGATACGAAAAAGTTGACTTTCCAGTACCTATTGTATAAACTAAGTTAGTACTAGCGCTATACACAGGTACAAACGAAAATAAGGCCAGCAAAAATATTACTGTCCATATATGTTTATCTCCATATAAATTTGCAACTAACTTTTTCATTTCATTCTTATAGATTATTTACTTCTTCCTTAAACTGAAGTCCTCTATCCTCATAATTTTTAAACAAATCAAAACTCGCACATGCTGGAGACAGCAATACCGTATCCCCACTCTCTGCTAGACGTTGAGCCATCTTTACAGCATCTACCATACTTTGTACCTCAATCAATGTATCAACAACACTTTCATAAGCAGTCTTGATCTTAGAGTTATCCACTCCTAAACAAATAATACTCTTTACTTTCTCTCTAACAAGAGGCATTAACTCATCATAGTCATTCCCTTTATCTACCCCCCCTACAATCCACACTGTTGGAGTTTTCATACTTTCTAATGCAAAAAAAGTAGCATTGATATTCGTTGCTTTAGAATCATTAATATATTGAACGTTCTCAACTTTCGCCACTTTTTCTAATCGATGTTCTGCACCTTGAAAATCAGATAAACTTTCTCTTATACTCTGTTTTCTAATCCTCTTTAATTGAGCAACAGCAGTTGCTGCCATCGCATTTTTAACATTGTGCTTTCCTTCAATCCCAAGCTCACTGATTGGTAAAACAATAGTCTCTTTATCCATCGCTACTACAATATTTTGCCCTTCTAAATAAGCACCGTACTCTAATTTCTTAGAAATAGAAAATGGAACTTTCTTAGCCGCAGTTTTATTATTAGTTAACCAACGTTGAATCTCTACATCGTCATAATCATAAATAAGATAATCATCTGATGTTTGATTCATCGTAATTCTAAACTTAGCATTGATATAATTTTCATACTTATAATCATATCTGTCTAAGTGATCTGGACTAATATTAGTAATAACGGCTATATGAGGACGGTATTTACGAATACCATCCAACTGAAAACTGCTCAATTCTAACACAAAACATTTTTCAGGGTTTACAGCTACTTGTTTAGCATAGCTTTCTCCAATATTTCCACCAATTCCGACGTTTAAACCTCCCTTACTCAATAAATGATAAGTTAGCATCGTCGTTGTAGTTTTACCATTACTACCTGTTATAGCAACAGATGGTTCTGTATTAAAAGTATAAGCAAACTCTATCTCAGATATTACGTCAATATCAGCTGCTAATACCTTTTGAATAATAGCTACTTTATCTGGTATCCCAGGGCTTTTCACTACTATATTTCCACTTAATATCTCTTCTTCTGTATGTTTATCCTCTTCCCAACGAATATCAAACTCGTTAAGAATAGCTTTATACTTATCGCTAATCAATCCAAAATCTGATACAAATACATCGTACCCTTTGGTCTTGGCTAAGACAGCTGTTCCTACACCACTCTCTCCTGCTCCTAATACTATCACTTTCATACTATCTAATCTTTAAAGAAACAATACAGAATATTCCTAACAATATTCCTATAATCCAGAAGCGAGTCACAATTTTACTCTCATGATATCCTTTTTTCTGAAAGTGATGATGAAGAGGAGACATTAAAAATATCCTTCTACCTTCACCATATCTTTTCTTAGTATATTTAAAATATCCTACTTGAAGAACAACAGATAGGTTCTCTGCTAAAAAAACACCACATAACACAGGTATAATTAACTCTTTACGCACTGCGATAGCTAATACAGCTATAATTCCTCCTATAGTTAAACTTCCTGTATCCCCCATAAACACTTGAGCAGGATAAGTATTATACCACAAGAATCCAATCAACGCTCCCATAAAGGAAGCTATAAAGACGGTCATCTCACCTGAATGTGGGATATACATAATATTCAAATAACCTGACAAAACAACATTCCCTGAAATAAACGCAAAAATTCCCAACACAAATGTTGAGATTGCAGAAGTACCGGCGGCCAGTCCATCAATACCATCTGTAAGGTTAGCTCCATTCGATACTGCTGTAACAATGAATATCACAATAGGTATAAATATCAACCAAGTATATTTCTCTGCACCTTCACCAAGCCAACTAATCAAAATTGAATAATCAAACTCATTGTCTTTTAAAAAAGGAATAGTTGTCGCTGTTGACTTGACATCATATCGGCTTGCAACTTCTTCTACTAGAACACGGTTTGCTGGCATTTCACGTACCGTCACACTTGGACTAAAATAAAGTACTGATCCCACGATCAACCCTAAACCTACTTGCCCTATTACTTTAAATCTCCCTTTTAATCCTTCTTTATCCTTCTTTTTCATTTTTAGATAATCATCTAAAAATCCTATCGCTCCCATCCATACTGTAGTTAGCAATAAAAGCAAGACATAAGTATTATTTAGTTTAGCAAATAATAATACCGGAATTAAAGTAGCTACTATAATTATAATCCCTCCCATCGTAGGTGTACCAGACTTCTCTTTTTGCCCTTCTAATCCAAGCTCACGAACGGTTTCACCTATTTGCAACTTATGTAAAAACTTAATAATTTTCTTACCATAGATGATTGATATCAACAACGAAAAAATCATTGCCATACCAGAGCGAAACGTAATGTAGTGAAACATTCCCGCGCCTGGAATTTTAAAATATTCATCTAAGTATTCAAATAAATTATATAACATACTGTATTCTTCCTTAATCTATTGTTCTAAAAATTCAGTTACAATCTCTAAATCATTAAAATGATTTCTAACACCTTTAATCTCTTGGTAAGTCTCATGTCCTTTACCAGCGATTAAAATAATATCACCAGGTAACACCTGTTGACAAGCTAGCTTTATCGCCTGCTTACGATCCTCTACCACTATTGTTTTCATAGTATTTTGAGGTTCTACTCCAGCTTCCATTTCTTCAAGAATAACACTTGGTTCTTCGAATCTAGGGTTGTCAGAAGTAAATATAACCTTGTTACTAAGCTCAGATGCTATCTGTGCCATTTCAGGTCTCTTTGTTTTATCTCTATTTCCTCCACACCCCACTACAGTAATCAACTGCTCATTATAGGTACGGATAGAATTAATAGTCTCTATTACATTCTTAAGAGCATCAGGTGTATGTGCATAATCAACTATCGCAGTAACTTTCTTAGAAGACACTACATACTGGAATCTTCCAGCTACACTTGTTAATTTACTAACTTCTATTAGTGCTTGTTCTTCACTCACTCCTAATTGTACTGCAGCACCATAGACTGCTAATAAATTAGATGCATTGAACAAACCTATTAGTTGCACCCAAATCTCACGTTGATTAATCTTCATTAACATCCCTGAGAATTGACTTTCTAATACCTCTGCTTTATAATCAGCTACATTCTTAAGAGCATAAGTCTTAATAGTTGCTTTTGTATTCTGAGTCATTATTAATCCATTCTTATCATCCACATTAGTAATCGCAAACGCATTACTATTTAATTGATCAAAGAACATTTTCTTTGCATTTCTATATTCTGCAAAAGTCTTGTGGTAATCTAAGTGATCATGCGTCAAATTAGTAAATATACCACCATCAAAATCAAGGCTATGTGTACGCATCTGTACGATACCATGAGAACTCACTTCCATAAAACAATATTCACATCCAGCCTCCACCATCTCATTTAAATAATGATTTATAGTTAATGAGTCAGGCGTTGTGTGTGTTGCATTATAATCTACATCTCCAACTTTGATTATCACCGTAGATAATAATCCTGCTTGATAACCCAAGTTTTTAAACAAAGTATATAATAAGGTAGCAATAGTAGTTTTCCCATTTGTACCTGTTACTCCTACTAACTTTAACTTTGAAGACGGATTGTCATAAAAGTTACTAGCTACTACAGCAAGAGTTTTATTACTATCTTCTACTAATATATATGTAACACCTTTTGCTAATTCTTCTGGCATCTTCTCGCAGACAACTGCTTTTGCTCCGTCTTTAATCGCCTGACTTATATAATCATGACCATCAACTACTGTACCTGAAATAGCAACAAATAAAGTGTCACTTGAAACCTCACGTGAATCAAATGCAATCTTCCCTATAGTAAGGTCTAAATCACCCCCTATAACAGAATTCATCTTTGCTGATTGTAATAACTCGTTTAACTTTTTCACGATAGTTCTAATACTACTTTTTGATTTCTAAATATTTTTTGACCAGCTATTATAGACTGGTTCTTTATCTTACCTATACCTTTAATTTCTACCTTTAAACCTAAGTTTTCTAATAAAGGGACAGCATCCATCGCATACATTCCCCTTACATCAGGCATCACTTCAAGGTCTGCATTTACCTTATCATAATAATCTTTATAACTACTACGTACATCTGATGGCACTTCATCTATATTACTTAAACTAGTCGTCGTAGGCACATCTGTATAAATCTTCTGTGCAATACGTTTAAACACTGGTCCAGAAACATCCGCCCCATAATAACTCTTCGTTCTATCTGGTTTATGTATAATAACTATACATGAATACTTAGGATTATCTATAGGAAAATATCCTGCAAAAGAAGATGAATAATACATATCCTTTCCCTTACCTTTTCCATAATTTACCTGAGCAGTACCTGTTTTCCCTGCCATAGAAAAATTAGGAGAGCTCAATTTTCTTCCCGTCCCTTTTGTCACAACATTTGCAAGTACTGCTTGCACTTGGCTTATAACTTCAGGTGATGCTATTTGAGAATTAATAACCTCAGGTTCAAACTTAACCACCGTTTTATTAAACTCTTTTACTTCTGACACGAACATGGGTTTTACCATTACTCCATTATTAGCTACCGCATTATACAGCGTCAAGGTATGTAACGGCGTTATCGAAACTCCATAACCAAAAGCCATCCAAGGTAACGCTAATCCACTCCAACCTTTCTTTCCTGGTTTTGGCATATAAGGTACTCCTCCTCCTTTAATAGGTAAATCTAAAGATCTATCTAACCACAACGTTCCTAAATAATTAGTAAACTCACTTGGTTTTTCTTTAAATCCTTCATTTACCGCTTGCGTTATCACTGTATTAGAAGAAACTTCTATTCCCCTTGCTAAAGAAATCTTACCATATCCTCCCCATTTAGAATCACGAACTCGAGCATTATAAAACTTAACTACTCCTTCGTTAGTATCATATACTCTAGCAGTATCACTTTTACCTTTCTCTAATAGTGCTAATAATGATGCCAACTTAAATGTAGATCCTGGTTCGTGCTTTTCACCGATTGCATAATTAATCGTCTCATAGTAATTACCGCTTTCAGATCTCCCTAAATTAGAAATAGCTCTTATAGCACCAGTCTCTACCTCCATTACTACCACACATCCATGATCTGCACTATAATACTCTAACTGTTTTAATAAAGCATGGTGCGCTATATCTTGAATATAAACATCTATAGTAGAGACGACATCTTGACCATCTATAGGTTCTATCTCATTTTCATCATTAATAGGCTTCCACTGATCCTTACCTAAACTCTGCATCTTACGACGTCCATCTACTCCACTTAAATAAGAAGTAAATGCCCCCTCTATACCTACCCTTGAGAATGTGTTATCCTCATTCTTTCTCTCATATCCTATCGTACGTTGAGCAATTCTACCTATTGGGTGTTGTCGTATTGTTTTCTGCAAAGAAATCAGTCCTCCTTTATAAGGACCTCTTTTAAGCAATGGAAAATTTTTAACTCGTACATATTGCGTATAACTTAAATCTTTTGCTATAAACACATATCTACTACCATTCTTTCTAGCCTTTCTAAGCATATTCTCATAATAGCTAGAAGGCTTATTAAACATCGCTCCCAATGAATCAGATAATGGTTTTACATTCCCATAAAAATCTTTCTCACTTGGAGCTACACCATCAAAACGAATTTCAAAGACCGGAACAGAAGTTGCTAATAAACTTCCATCTGACGAATACACATTCCCTCTATTAGCAGGAATATCTTCTATCTTAACTCTGGTTTTGTCTTGAGCTTTTGCTCTCAATTCTTTTCCCTCTACCCCTTGAATTTGAATCAAGCGATAAATAATTCCTCCTGCAAACAATAAAACCATCGCAGAGATAAGATATATATTCACATAAATATTTTTATTATTTAGCGCCATAACTTATCCCAAATACTTTCTGTTTTTATTTCTTCTGTTACTTTAATCTTTGTTGCTGGCGTCTCTGAAGGAAGAATTCCATCCTCCTCAAGATTCTTAGTAATAGTAGACTCCATCTTCAGTTCCATTAACTCAGATCTAGTATCAACGAATTCTGCCCGCAGCATCTTTACTTCATGAGTTAACTTCGCAATCTTAAATACTTTTGCCTCATAAGACTGTGTATTACCAATCAACAATAAACTCAAAATAATTATATAAATAATAAATGCCCAAGTCTTAGCTGAGTTCTCATTAACGAGAATCTTAGCCTTAATTATATCACCTGGACTATTTACTTTATTTTTCATTTTTTCTCAGCAATTCTCAATTTTGCAGAACGTGCTCTATTATTTACCGCAAGTTCCTCATCAGTTGGTATTATCAACTTACCTAATTGTTTCATTGGAACTTCAAATCTTCCATAGAAATCTTTCTCAGGCTCTCCTTCAAACATACCATTCTTCATAAATCGCTTTACTAAGCGATCTTCTAGTGAATGATATGATATAATACTTAATCGTCCCTCTGGCTTTAATACCTCAAGACTCTGCATCAACATTTCTTTTAACACATCCATCTCTTGGTTCACCTCAATGCGAATCGCTTGATAAATTTGCGCCAAAATCTTAGCACTTTTGTGAGCTGGTAAGAATCTTGCCAACACTAATTTCAATTCATCCGTATTCTTTATTGGCTCTTCAGTTCTTGCTTTCACTATTGCATTAGCAAGAGAACCAGCATTCTTTAATTCACCATACATGTAAAACATGTTTCTCAAATCAGCTTCAGCGTACTCATTTACGACATTATATGCGGATATATCACCTGCTTGACTCATCCTCATATCTAACTCTCCATCAAAACGAGTAGAGAATCCTCTCTCTGGAACATCAAACTGATGTGACGAAACACCTAAGTCTCCTAACACACCATCCACTTCATTTACTCCATAAAAACGCAAATAGCGTTTTAAATATCTAAAATTTTGATTTATCAAAGTAAACCTTGGGTCATCAATAGCATTTGCCAACGCATCTTCATCTTGATCAAAAGCGAACAGTTTCCCCTCACTACCTAGTCGACTAAGTATCTCCTTTGAGTGTCCCCCTCCACCGAAAGTAACATCTACATATATTCCATTTGGATCCGTTATTAATCCATCAATACTTTCCGTCAACAAAACGGGTCTGTGATATCCGTATTCTTCTTTACTCATCAAAATTAATATTACTCATTACGTCTTGAGCCAACTCACCAAAATCAAAATCTTCTCCATCCAATGTAGCCTCATACAACTTCTTATCCCATATTTCCATTATATTCACCTTAGACGAAAAAACAATATCCTTACTAACCTTAGCAAAATCAATTAAATCTTTTGCTATCAAAAGACGTCCTGCATCATCAATCTCTACATTTTTAACCCCTGCCATGAAACGTCGAATAAATGCGTCATTTTTTTTATCAAAAGGATTTAACCGTCCTATCTTCTCCATCATTCTATTCCACTCCGCCATAGGCCATAACTCCAAGCAACATTCAAACACTGAACGCTTTAAAACAAAACCATCAGACATAGCAGGCAACTGCTTCTTTAGAGAAGCAGGAACCAACACCCTTCCTTTAGCGTCTATTTTACATTCGTATGTCCCAATTATTGCCATCTATACACACCTATAAATATAATCTTAGCAAATGTAGTCATTTTTTTACCACAATTTACCACTTTTTCCCACTTTGTTAATAAGTTTTACATCCTAAAGCTAATATTTCAAGTATACAGGGTAATCAGCTGATTAATAGTCATTAATTTTAAAAAGCAATTCGCATTTTAAACAACTATTTTTAAGTACAAACCCCACTTATTAATTGAATTAAATTGACAAAATCACCTTCAAAAAAAGACTCAAAATAATTAAATTATTCTCACAGGTGTAAATTATTCCCTCATTTAAAATTTTTTACTATATAAAACCGTATATTTGTGGGAATTTAAAAATCGCATTTAGAAACTACATGGAGCGAACTTTAAAAGAAGATGGTAAATTCCGTTTTGTTGAAATTGGTGAAGGAACACCAATTGTCATCCTACACGGATTAATGGGAGGTCTGAGCAATTTTGATGGTGTTACGAACTTTTTCCCAAAAGAAGGTTACAAAGTAGTTCTTCCAGAACTTCCGCTTTACACTAACAGTATTTTAAAAACTAATGTAAAGGCTTTCGCTAAATTTGTAAAAGATTTTATAGACAAAAGAGGATATAAAAAAGTTATTCTGCTAGGTAATTCACTTGGTGGACACATTGCGCTATATTTTTCTAAATTATATCCAGAATACCTTCATGCTATGATTTTGACAGGAAGCTCTGGTCTGTATGAAAGTGCTATGGGGGATAGTTATCCTAAAAGAGGTGACTATGAATATATCAAGAAAAAAGCAGAAGATGTTTTTTATCATCCTGAAATAGCTACAAAAGAACTTGTTGATGAAGTATTCGCTACTGTTAACGATCGTATGAAAGTTATAAAAACTATTACTATCGCAAAAAGCGCTATTAGACATAACATGTCTAAAGACTTACCTAAAATACAAGTCCCAACTTGTTTAATATGGGGTAGAAATGACAAAGTAACTCCACCTGAAGTTGCTATAGAATTTCATGAATTACTACCTGATTCTGACCTTTACTGGATCGAAGAATGTGGACATGCTGCTATGATGGAACACCCTGATCAGTTTAATGTATTATTAAACGATTGGTTTATTAAAAGAAATATCAAATAAAATGAAAATAAATACAGCTGAATTTATTGTTAGTAACTCTGACGCTAAGTTGTGTCCTAATGAACCTATCCCTGAATACGCATTCATCGGTAGATCTAATGTAGGTAAGTCTTCTTTAATCAATATGCTTACTAACCAAAAGAACTTAGCAAAGACTTCTTCTAGACCAGGTAAAACACAACTAATAAACCACTTTAAGATTAATTCTAATTGGTACTTAGTCGATTTACCAGGATATGGATATGCTAAAGTATCAAAGAAAACGAAAGCTGTATTCCAAAAGTTTATTACTGACTACTTTGAGAAAAGAGAACAACTAGTAAGTGCCTTTGTACTTGTAGATATAAGACACGAAGCTCAGAAGATTGACTTAGAATTTATGCAATACTTAGGTGAAACAGAAGTTCCATTCTCTATCATCTTTACTAAAGCGGATAAAGTAGGTAAACAAAAAGTCAATGGGCTAATCGCTGACTATAGAAAAAAGATGTTAGCTGATAATTGGGAGGAAATGCCACCTTGCTTTATCACATCTGCTGAAGGTAAGATAGGAAGAGACGAGGTACTAGATTACATTGAAGAAATCAATGTGGAGATGTTCAAAAATCAAAACTTTATATAATATAAAAAACTGCCCTGATTAGGCAGTTTTTTTTGTATCTATACTAAAGTTTTCCTTTATGTTATTATCTAATTCTCCAACTATTTCCTTGCCTATCCAGAGAAGTATCCGTGCAGTATACTTGCTCAAACCCCAGTATATACAAGACAATCGGCACTAAATCCGCTACAACTCCACTAGCATCTAAAAATGGCACCACTCAAAGCCTTATTTTTAATTTCACAATCACTAGATGTAATATTCATTGACAGTAATAATACCTGCTCTTATAGCATAGCGAGTAGCATCGTAAACATTACTCACCCCAAGCTTCTTAAAAATATTCTTTCGATGTGTGATTACAGTATGACTACTAATGCTACGATCTGCAGCTATTTCTTTAGTCATCTTACCTGAAGCTATCTCTTTTAATATCTCACGCTCAGCATTGGTTAACACTTGCCCCACTTTCAGAATACTATCTTGATGTTCATCCAGCTTCTTCATTATCCAAGGTGCAAGATAAGCTTCCTTAGAAATGGTTTTAAAAATACCTTCCTTGATATGTTCTAATTTATCATTTTGGAAGACAATATTAAAAGCAGAGATTCGATTAGACAAAAACTGTTTTAGCCATAGCTCATTTAACTCACTAAAGAATAATAACCATTGTGACTTCTCACTTTGCTCTCGCAGTAAGAGTAACAACTCTGTTTGCTTCTCTAGACATTTACTGAACGGGTCTACAATAATAACCGCATTAGGATTCCTCAGTAGATAACTCTTTAAGCCCATTAAATCATCAATCTCAATAATACTCACTTCGCCTACGCAAACCTCTTTAATAAGCCCTTGTAAAGCATAACGGGTAATCTCTTGACTTTCTACAATCCCTATATTTAACATCCTTATTCCCTTAAGTTAACTCCTTCATTTATCTATTATTAGAATAGATAACCTTATTAATATTCTGTTACAAAAATACACAACTTTTCTAGTATTAATATAACGCAAACTGACCATATATTAAAAAAGGTCACTCTTAACTATAAAATTAAGAGCAACCTTTTATGTAAATAAACGCTAACTAATTCTTTATTTTTTCCTTATTTATAAAGGTTCCCATTTTCGATCTCTTCTACTTCTGGAATTCTAAATAAGTAATTCACACTATTAGGAACAAAAGAAGACTTGTCTGAGAAACTAATTATTCTATGTCCTTGTGGTAATAATTCAACTGTTACTTGACTTACCTTACCTTGGCTATCCATTACTTCATAAGTATAAGGAACTAACTTATCTTGAGGGTATAGCTTTCTTTCTACAGCCAACTTGTTACGCACAATATCCACTCGTGAAAATCCTTCACCAAACAATTCTTTTCTTCTCTCTATCCAGATTTCATCAAGAAGAGCTTGTCCACTTAATCCATTCACTTCTTTAGCACCTCTTGCTATTTTTAAAACATTCAAAGTATTAATAGCATCAGCTTGTCCTAATCTAGCTTTAGCTTCTGCACTTATAAGATACATCTCTGATGAACGCATTAAAACGATATCTGCTATACGACCAGCTTTAAACTTAAACTTAGCATAACGCATATAAGCGACATCTCTCGTCTTTGGAGAAGTATTAGAGGGATCTGGAGCCCAGTAAATCATACTTTTTCTATAATCCCCTTCATCAAATAATTCTTTAAAATAAGGATCAGTATTAAAACTGAAATAATAACTCTCTTTTGATGTTACATCTAAATAGTTAAATTGATAAGAAGCCCCACTTTGTTCTGATGTCTGTTGATGTCCCCATATCCACTCTACATTACTAGAGTCGTTAAAACCACTCTTATAATCATCTTCAGACATCAATTGACCATACTTGTTCAACACTGCCTCTGCATAAAAATTAGCTTTTTCCCAATTCTGAGTATACAAATAAGCACGTGCCAACAACCCTTGTACTACAGTCTTGTCAAGCTTATACTTAAGATTTCTCTTATAAGTCTCAGGTATTAAAGATAATGCTTCTTCTAAATCTGAAATTGCTTGTTTATACACTTCTGTAACCGTAGCTGCTGATGCAGGAACTGTACTAGGTGTAGTTGCAGTCAAATAAATAGGTCCTACTAGAGCATTAGGATTTACATCTATAGCTAATGCATAACTAGATGCTAAGTGTAAATACATAAACCCTCTCAAAGCTAACGCTTGACCTCGTACTCGTTGTTTTTCATTCACACTACCTTCCGAGGCAAATACTTTATCTATTACATTATTTGCATTATCAATAGTTTTATACGTAAGATTCCAACTAAACGCATTCGTTCCACCACGATTATAAAGAGCTGTGAAGGCATAATGGCTACTAAATCCATACATATTATTCACCACTACATCATTCCCCATGGCATCGTTTGTTCTTAAAAATGCCCCATATCCAGGATTAGCATAAGTACTATAAGAATCCATAAGATTAGCCCATGTACCAATCAAGACCTTGTCATTACCCTCTACTGTAGTAAAAACATTCTCATTAGACACTGCATTTGTAGGGTCTGTATCTAAAGAACAAGAAGTCATTCCAATAGAAAATAGAACACTAAACGCTATATATTTAAAAATTGTTTTTTTCATGATTACTTAATTCTTTATAATTTAATATTTAATCCTAAAGACAACGTCTTCATCGCTGGGTATCTATAATAAGTAGTCCCGTTGAAGGTTTGCTCTGGATCAAACCCTTGTTCTTTTGTCCATGTAAATAAATTCTCTGCTTGAAAATAAACTGAAGCAGAAGCTAGATTTATTTTTCTCAACCATTCTTGTGGTAAGTTATAAGCTACTGTCAGATTCTTTAACTTTAAATATGAACGATCTACTAAGAAACGATCAGAAGTATTTGTCCAGCTATTACCAGGATTAGTACTTAATCTAGCTATATCTGTATTAGGATTCTCTGGTGTCCATCTTCCTATCATATCTGCGCTCCATGTACTACCATTACCAGCCTGTCTATATAATCCAGTCTTATCTGAGTTATAAATCTTCCCTCCTATATTGTAAGTAAAGTTTGCAGATACTTGCCATGACTTATATGTCAACTCTGTTGAAAAACCTCCAGATACATCAGGAAGAGAAGTCCCTTTATAGACTTTATTTTTATTACCACTTACATTGCTATAATTCTCGGTCACTGTACGACTACCATCTTCATTCTGGATGTACCACTGCGGATTACCGTTCACTGGATTTACACCAGCCCACTCTGGTAAGTAGAAATCATAAATAGACCCACCTACTTTCCATATCTGATTTCCTTTATTGATTTCAGAACTAGGTAATGATGTTATCTTATTTTTATACGTAGTCAAGTTTAATCCTACACGCCATTTCCAATCTTCTGTTTGAATAGGAATACCTTCTAATGTAAATTCCCATCCATAGTTTTTAATTCCTCCAATATTTACATCTTTATTTGAAAACCCTATTGATGGGGCTAACTGTTGACTAAATAATAAATCTTTTGATCTTCTTTCGAAGAACTCTACTGTACCACTCAAACGATTGTTAAAAAGACCAAAATCCAATCCAATATTTAAGTTTAAGTTAGTTTCCCAAGATAAGTTAGGCGTTTCCATTCTAGAGCTAACTAATCCAGATTCTCCTAAGTTATTACGTATGGCATATAATCCTTGATAAGCATAATACCCAACCTTGTCATTTCCTTGAGCACCGTAACTTGCTTTTAATAATAAGTTGTTTAGCCAAGTATCTTTAAATGCACTCATAAAGTCTTCATCTATAATTCTCCATGAAGCACCAAATGACCAGAAACCTCCCCATTTATTACCAGATTTAAAACGAGATGATCCATCCGCTCTATAAGATCCTGATAAATAATATTTTTTATCGTATGAATAATTTAAACTTCCAAAGAAACTCAACATGCTATACTTGTCAGCCTTTCCATAAAAATCTATCAATCGAGATGCAGCATCAGGTTCTTCAAACCCCATCATTGCAATTTGCTCTCTAGCTCCTCCAAAATAGTTAGAATCATACTGATAATACTCTTGCCCTACCATTGCAGCCAAAGAGTTCTTATCATCCAAATCAATATTGTAATTTAAAACATTATTAAATGTCATATTAACCGTACGCGTATTTCTACGAGAAATACTTCCACCATAATTAGCGGAAGCACCTTTATCAGGATTAGCCACACTATGGTCATTTATACTATTATAATCAACACTTAAAGAAGTCTTAAGTTTTAAATTATCCAAAAACTTAACCTGTCCGTATGTTCTAATACTTGCTACATCTTTCTTAATCTCACTCTTATCTAATGGAAGAGTTTCTACTAAATTGTAGTTTCTATAAGATGTCGTTCTATAATTACCATAATCATATAGCAAACCTCCAGTATTCGAATCTCTTAAGTACTCTCCTGTGGCTAAATCACGTTGGTAAATAGGATAAAAAGAAGGTACCCCTCTAGCAAAACCAATTACATTATTAATAGCACTATCATCCTGTTTAGGGTAGTCTTGAATAGAATGGGACGCAGAGACGTTCATTCCTACTTCTAACCACTCCTTAGCATCTATCACGATATTTGAACGCATATTAAAACGTTTAAAACCTGATTCTAACACATATCCTTGATCATTTAAATATCCTCCTGAAACATAGTATCTAGCAGTTTTTCCACCTCCACTAACTCGTAGATTAACATCAGTAAATCTAGCATTTTGACTTAATGCATCATTCCAATCATCATTCCATAATGGCGTCAATCCTGGTAACAACTTACCATCTGTACCTACAGGAAATGGATTACCAGTTCCATAAGGATTAATCCCTATAGCTCCTATTAGATTATTCGTAGCATAGATAGCCGCTTGTTCTGCATTCATTTTTGCAGCATCCATTTGACCATTTCTCAAGGCTTCCCACTGCAACTCCATATATTGATTAGTACTTAACTGTTTATAATCACTACGTGCACGATCTGATAATCCATATTTTGCATTAATCTCTATCTGTGGTTTGGTATCTCGTCCACCTTGCTTAGTAGTAATCATTATCACTCCATTAGCAGCACGAGATCCATATAATGTTGCTGCTGTAGCATCTTTTAATACTGAAATCGATTCAATATCAGTAGGTGAAATAGAATTTAACCCACCCTCAAAAGGTACACCATCTACTACAAACAAAGGATCGCTATCTGCATTCATAGACCCTATACCACGTATTCTAATCGTAGCATTAGATCCTGGCTGTCCACTTGCAGAGAAAGACTGAAGTCCCGCTACTGTTCCTTCTAAAGCTTTAGACACATCACTTACTTGGGCTTTTTCGATATCTTTAGCCTGCACCAATCCTACTGACCCAGTATATGTCTTCTTATTAGCAGTACCATAAGGCACCGTTATTAACACTTCTCCTAATTCACTACTCTCATCTTTAAGAGCGACATTAATTAGGCTTTGCCCTTTAAAGGCAATATTTTGTGATTTATATCCTATGAAGGAAAACACTAACACTTGACCTTCCTGTATATTAATAGAATATTTTCCATCAAGATCAGTCATTGTACCTTCATCACTTCCCTGGATTAAAACACTAACTCCTGGCAATGTGCCACTAACATCAGTAACAGTTCCTGTTACTAATTTACTTTGCGCTTGTACACTTACAATACTGACAAACACAAATAAAATTGTAAATATTTTTTGCATAAGACTAACTGTAGGCTAAAGACTATAATCCTTACCCTATTTATAAATTGAAAATAAATTGTATTACTAGACGTCAACACATGGTCTAGCGAGATAAATACTACATACAGCAGCACATGCACATCAAAGAATCTGTGCTATAAGAAATCGAATCAGTAAATCTAAAAACGCAAGTTTTTAATTCTTGCTTTTGTTCAATTGATTGCATAATATTGGGTTTATATATTTCTCTTCTCAGTAAAAAAGAAAGCAGAGGTAATGTCTAATGTGAATATTTCTTTACAAAACAAACAATAATTATACACAACAGATTTAGATATAAATTCCTCTGCTTTAGTGATACAAATTTATTACAACAACACCTCTCCTGAAATACCATGTATATGGTATATTTTAAGTGCCCCTTAACCTATCTAACATAAAATATCAAAATCTAACTAGAAAAAAAGTACAGCTATCATAGTATTGTAAATAATAATTACATAATTATATCAGTAAAAAACCCAATTTACACACCTGCAATACAAGCTGACCCGTCCTGAAAAAACTGTACAGTTTTTCAGGACGGGTCACACATATTAAATACGTCAAAAAAAAAGGGCTCTCATTACTGAGAACCCTTTAGTATTATGAAGAGAAAGTATTCTTATTTTACGTGTAATACGAAGTAGTTTTTCTTTCCTTTTTGTAATAGTACGAATTGACCATTGATCAAATCATTAGATGTTACTACATACTCCTCTGTAACCTTTTTTTTATTTACAGAAATAGAGTTAGCTTGTAATGAACGACGAGCCTCTCCATTAGATGGCATGAAGCTAGACTTACCTGCGATAGCATCTACGATACCTAAACCAGCTTCAATATCAGCTTTTGATACTTCTGCTTGTGGTACTCCGTCAAATACTTCTAAGAAAGTCTTCTCATCTAGTTGTTTTAAATCTTCAGCAGATGAGTTACTAAATAAGATATTAGATGCTTTAATAGCATTATCTAACTGCTCTTGACCGTGAACCATTACTGTTACTTCATCAGCTAAACGACGTTGTAATACACGTAAGTGTGGTGCTTCAGCATGCTCTTTGATTAATGCTTCAATATCCTCTCTCGAAATGAATGTAAAGATTTTGATATAGCGCTCTGCATCCACATCCGTTACATTTACCCAGTATTGGTAGAATTTGTAAGGAGAAGTATACTCAGCAGATAACCATATATTACCACCTTCTGATTTACCGAATTTAGTACCATCGGCTTTAGTGATTAATGGACAAGTCAATGCGTATGCTTTCTCACTTATTGTTCTACGAATAAGCTCTGTCCCTGTAGTAATATTACCCCATTGATCAGAACCACCCATTTGTAAAGTGATGTTGTTTTCTTTATATAGGTGCAAGAAGTCATATCCTTGCATTAATTGATAACAAAATTCTGTAAACGACATTCCATCAGCAAACTCTCCATTAAGACGTTTCTTTACAGAATCTTTCGCCATCATATAGTTAACAGTGATGTGTTTTCCTACTGTACGAATAAACTCTAAAAATGAGAAGTCCTTCATCCAGTCATAGTTATTCACTAATACAGCAGCGTTATCTGCTCCTGAATTAAAATCCAAGAAACGACTTAATTGTTCTTTGATTGCGTTTTGATTATGACGTAAAGCCTCTTCATCTAATAAGTTTCTCTCATTAGATTTACCTGAAGGGTCACCCACCATACCAGTAGCACCTCCTACAAGAGCATACGGTTTATGTCCTGCTAATTGAAAATGTCTCAATAACATAACACTTACTAAATGTCCAATATGCAATGAATCCGCTGTTGGGTCTATTCCCACATACGCAGCACGCATTTGCTCCAACAGATGTTCTTCAGTGCCTGGCATTACGTCGTGGAGCATACCTCTCCAAGTCACTTCTTCAATAAAATTCTTCATTTAAATAAATTTTACACAAAGATAGCCCAAAACCTTAGCTTGTGGAATAAAAAATCTCAAACACTGCATTTTTATTCGTTTTCTACATTTATCCTTCAAGAACTAATAATAGAGGCGTTAGATTTCAACTTTATTTCATAATTTTTCACTATGTAAAACATATAACTTACTTTTGTCTAAGCGTATGATACTAGTAACAGGAGGAACAGGCCTTATAGGCGCACATTTATTATTACATCTTCTACAATCAGAAGATGCGGTACGAGCTATCTATAGAAATGAAAACAGCATCAAAAAGACCAAAGCTTTCTTCATTTTAAACAATCAACCTCATTTATTCCTAAAAATAGAATGGGTAAAAGCAGATCTAATAGATGTTCCTGCATTAGAACTTGCGTTTAAAGACATTGATTATGTATATCACTGTGCTGCACTAGTCTCATTTGAACCTAAAGATGAGATGTTACTTCGCAAAACAAACATTGAAGGTACTGCTAATATCGTCAATTTATGTATTGCCTTTAAGATTAAAAAACTAGGTTATGTAAGCTCTATAGCAGCCTTAGGAGAAACAATAAATAAAGACAAAATAATTACTGAAACAACAGATTGGAATCCCGAATTATATCATGGAGATTATGCAATCACTAAATATGGTGCTGAAATGGAAGTATGGCGAGGCACTCAAGAAGGTCTAGATGTAGTCATCGTCAATCCTGGTATTGTATTCGGACGTGGATTCGGATATGAAGGTAGTGGTGCTTTCTTTCAAAAAGTAAAAAAAGACTTCCCTTTTTACACAACAGGCATAGCTAGCATTGTTAGTGCAAATGATGTCGTTAAGGCAATGCATCAACTCATGAATAGTCCTACTAAAAATGAGCGTTTTACTCTTGTATCTGACAATATCACATATCAAGAACTAATTAACTTTATAGCTGATCTAGTTGGTAAAAAACATCTTAGCCTAAAAGTTAGTAAAACTTCTAGTATACTAGCTTGGAAATTCGACTATATAGTATCTCTCGTTACTAGAAAAAAAAGAAGCTTTACACGATCAATCGCACAAGCTTCTCATTCAAGTTATATTTATGATTGTTCAAAAGTAAAGAATACTATTTCTTTCCAGTTTGAACACTATCAATCTTTTCTAATTTCAATTGCTCAATATCATCAAGACTAGTTTTATTCAGTGTATCATTCTCTTTATTAGCCTCTAACTTAGAGTATAAAGAATCTGCAATGACTTTAGCTGCTTCTAATCTAACGAGAATATTATTCTGCATTTGATTATATACACCATCTTCTAGTTCAACATAGTACCTATTATTAGTTACAAAAGTCAAACTATCTATATCATATTTCTTATAAAGTGAGTTAATATCTATTTTTCGAATAGAATCTTCCTCTCGACTATATGCACTAACACTTTCTATAGAATACAACAAAGCAAAATCATATAAGATATTTTCCATTTTTTGTTGTTCTATAAAAGGCGAAGGCTTACTTAAGTCACTTTTACAAGACATAAGAGTAAGCATACTTAACATTACTAAGAATTTATTCATTTATTACTAGATTTATCTCACAAACAATAATCGTTGTCCTTGATGGTTTTCATTCACTTTTCCATTTTCATAAGCAAGGAATCCATTGACAAATGTATGAGTAATTTTTGAACTAAACTGTTGTCCCTCGAAAGGAGACCAACCACATTTATACAACACATTCTCTTTAGTCACCTCCCAAGTACTATCAACATCAACAATAACAATATCCGCATGATAACCTTCTCTTACATAACCGCGTTTCTCCACCTGGAATAATATAGCAGGGTTATGTGCCGTTTTCTCCACAATTTTCTCAATACTTATCTTGCCTTGCTTAGACGCTTCAAACAAAGAAACCAAAGCATGCTGTACTAAAGGTCCACCAGAAGGAGCTGATGTATATGATTTAGATTTCTCTTCTAAAGTGTGAGGAGCATGATCAGTTGCGATAACATCAATTCTATCATCTAATAGTGCTTTCCATAATCCATCTCTATCTACTTCTGTCTTGACAGCAGGGTTCCACTTGATAAAATTACCTTTAGTATCGTAATCTTTATCACTAAACCACAAGTGGTGCACACATACCTCTGCAGTAATCTTTTTATCCTTTAAAGGGATATCATTTCTAAACAATTCTGTCTCTTTCGCCGTAGATACGTGAAATACATGAAGTCTAGCACCTGTTTTTTTAGCAAGTTCAATGGCCTTAGACGAAGATAAATAACACGCTTCTTCACTGCGTATTATAGGGTGATATTTTACAGGAATATCATCACCATACTCTTCTTTATACTTTGCCAAATTAGCCTGAATAGTTCCCTCATCTTCAGCATGTACAGCAATAAGCATTGATGTATTAGAAAATATCTCTTCTAAAACATCCTGTCTATCTACCAACATATTTCCTGTAGAAGAACCTAAAAATAATTTGATACCAGCTACATTACGTGGGTTTGTCTTTAGCAACTCTTCTAAATTATCATTTGTTCCCCCCATCATAAATGAGTAATTAGCAAATGACTTAGTAGAAGCTATCTGATATTTCTCCTCTAAAATTTCTTGCGTCACAGCATTAGGCACTGTATTAGGTTGTTCAATAAATGAGGTAATCCCGCCAGCTACAGCTGCTCTAGATTCTGATTCTATATCTCCCTTATGCGTCAAACCAGGTTCTCTAAAGTGAACTTGGTCATCAATCATCCCAGGTATGACATATTTCCCCTCAGCATTGATAATCGCAACACCTTCAGCTACTTCAATAGACTCTGCAACTTTAGTAATAAAGCCGTTTTCGATTAAGACATCTGCTACAACAGTAACTCCTTCGTTTACAACTTTTCCGTTTTTAATTAAATAGTGTGTCATTATAGTGTGTTTAGTAGTTTACGTATACGTAGATTTATAACGCCAAATACAGCTTCTTTGATAATCCCACTGGACATCTTAGACTCACCTCTAGTTCTATCTGTAAATATAATAGGAACTTCTGTGATAGGAAATCCTTTAACATAAGTACGATATTTCATTTCTATTTGAAAAGCATAACCCACAAAGCGCACTTTATCAAAATTAAAGCTTTCTAAAACTTGACGTGAAAAACAAACAAATCCAGCAGTAGTATCTTTAATATTCATCCCTGTAATCAATCTAACATACTTAGAGGCGCCATAAGATAACAAAACCCTATTTAGAGGCCAATTGACAACATTTACACCCGTTACATACCTAGACCCGATTACAAGTCCTTGATTCGCTTTACAAGCTTTTAATAACTTAGGTAAATCTGTCGGATTATGTGAGAAGTCTGCATCCATTTCAAAAACATAGTTATACTCACGAGCTAGCGCCCATTTAAATCCATGTACATAAGCTGTTCCTAATCCATTCTTACCTTCCCTCTTTTCTAAAAACAATCTAGTTGGATATCTTTCTTGAAGTAATTGCACTGTATCAGCAGTACCATCAGGAGAATTATCGTCAACAACTAAAATATGAAATTGCTCAGGCAACTCCATCACAGCATCAACTATTAATTCTATATTTTCAATCTCATTATACGTTGGTATAATGACTAATCCTGATTCCATTCTTAAAACGTTTGTCACAAAAGTAACCTTTTTCTATAAAGTTAGCACTTAAATAAAATACAAAGTCCCTTCGAATGATTTTTTTAGTAATTTTGCGAATATTATGGAGAACCTAATACTTATCGATCGCGTAATACCAAGTAAAGACTGGGCGACAATCCTTTTCTTTATAGGTTTCTCTATTATTGCAATCAATAGAACAATTTTTGGCGTTCGATTTTATGAATTTACAAAGCTTATTGTATCTAATAAGTATTTGAAAATTTACAAAGACAATACTAACCTACGAAATAGTTTTACTCTTTCTTTCTTACTGGTTCAACTATTTTCCCTTACTTTCTTTGTGCAGATAGTATTAAAATCCTTTGACATTATACCTTTTTATAGTTTTGGATCGTTTCTAATGATTTTAAACTTCGTTGGTACATTTATCATCGGGAAGTACTTAATTGATAAAATCATCTCAACAACCTTTGGAATAGATGAGTTTTCAGATGCATTAAACCTTCAAAAAGCAACATACCGAAATTATATAGGAATGATATTATTGGCTGTAGATGTATTACTTTTCTACAACGATATAACTAACAAAATCATAATTGGCGCATTATTAATTACAGTAATTACAACAAATGTCCTATTATATATCATTTTTATAAAAAACAACCAAAAATCAATATTAAATAAAGTGTTCTATTTTATTTTGTATCTTTGCACCCTTGAAATAGCTCCTTATCTATTATTATATTTCTGGTTCAAAGATTACGGAGCATTATAAGAAAAGTACAATTATGAAAGTGAAAACAATTTTGGTTTCTCAACCAGAGCCTAAAGTAGAAAACTCACCTTACTTTGAATTAGAGCAAAAATTCAAAGTAAAAATTGACTTTAGACCCTTCATCCACGTAGAAGGTGTTCCAGCCAAAGAGGTAAGACACCAAAAAATTGATCTAAACAATTTTACGGCTATTATTTTAACCAGTAAAAATTCAGTAGATCACTTCTTTAGGGTAGCTGAAGAAATGAGATACAAAGTACCAGAAACACTAAAGTATTTCTGTCAATCTGAAGCTGTAGCTTATTATCTTCAGAAATACGTAGTATATCGCAAAAGAAAAATCTATGTAGGTCAAAAAGACTTTGCAGAATTAGCTCCTTTGATTAAAAAATACAAAGATGAAATATTCTTACTACCTGCTTCTGATCAATTGAATCATGATGTTCCAACTACTTTAAACGAATTGAAAGTAAACTGGACTCCAGGAACCTTTTATCGTACTGTTATGAGTGATTTATCTGATTTAGCAGATGTAAAATATGATGTATTAGCTTTCTTTAGTCCTACTGGTATTAAATCTTTATTCAAAAATTTTCCTGATTTTAGCCAAGATAATACAAGAATAGCTGTATTCGGTACTACAACTCAAAAAGAAGCTTTAGATCATAACTTAAGAGTAGACATTATGGCTCCAGCACCTGGCACACCATCTATGACTATGGCTTTAGAGAAATACATTCAACAAGCAAACAAGTAATAACTTACTTCATATATAAAACCTCCCTAATAAGGAGGTTTTTTTATATCAATACTTTACTGGTATGAACAAAAAAAGGAGATGATTAATCATCTCCTTTTTATTATATAAATATACTATTATTATAACTGTGGTCCTGCTGCTACTAAAGCTTTACCTTCAGCATTATTTGAGTACAAATTAAAGTTCTCAATAAATAAAGTGGCTAAGTCTTGTGCTTTTGTTTCCCATTCAGAAGCATCTGCATAAGTATTACGAGGATCTAAAATGTTTGTATCTACTCCTTCTAATGCTGTTGGTACAGCGAAGTTATAAATAGGAACGATAGTAGTCTCAGCGTTCTCAATAGAACCATCTAAGATACGATCAATGATAGCTCTAGTATCTTTGATAGAGATACGTTTTCCAGTACCATTCCATCCAGTGTTTACCATATAAGCTGTAGCGTTGTGCTCTTCCATCTTCTTAACTAATTCTTCACCGTATTGAGTTGGGTGTAGAGATAAGAATGCTTTACCAAAACATGCAGAGAATGTAGGCTCTGGCTTAGTTACTCCACGCTCAGTACCAGCTAACTTAGCTGTAAATCCTGATAAGAAGTAATATTTAGTTTGCTCTGGAGTCAATTTAGAAACTGGAGGCATTACACCGAAAGCATCTGCTGTTAAGAAGATAACTTTAGTCGCATGTCCAGCTTTAGACACAGGCTTAACAATATTTTCAATATGTTCGATTGGGTAAGATACACGTGTATTTTGCGTAACTGATCCATCATTGAAGTCAATGATACCATTAGCATCTACTGTAACGTTTTCTAATAAAGCGTCACGACGAATAGCTCCATAAATATCTGGCTCATTTTCTTTGCTTAAACTAATAGTTTTAGCATAACATCCTCCTTCAAAGTTAAATACTCCCTCATCATCCCATCCGTGCTCATCATCACCGATTAGTTCACGTTTTGGATCTGTTGATAAAGTAGTTTTACCAGTACCTGATAAACCAAAGAATACAGCTACATCACCATCTTTACCTTTATTAGCTGAACAGTGCATAGCAGCCATTCCTTTTAATGGTAAGTAATAGTTCATCATAGCGAACAATCCTTTTTTCATCTCTCCTCCGTACCATGTACCTCCGATAACTTGTATTTTTTCAGTCAAGTTAAATGCTACATATACTTCAGAGTTTAATCCGTAATCCTTAAAGTTTTTGAATGTCGTTTTAGATCCGTTCATTACTACGAAGTCTGGCTCACCGAAGTTAGCTAACTCTTCTTTAGTTGGACGGATAAACATATTTGTTACGAAGTGCGCTTGCCACGCAACTTCCATAATGAATCTTACTTTTAAACGAGTATTCTCGTTTGCACCACAAAATGCATCAACAACGAATAATCTCTTTCCAGATAACTGCTCTACAGTGTTTTCTTTTAAGGCATTCCAAGTTTTGTTGTCGATTGGTTTATTGTCATTTGGAGACTCTGGTGAATTCCACCATACAGTATTTTCTGTAACTGAATCCTTAACAATGTATTTATCTTTAGGAGAACGTCCTGTAAATTCTCCAGTCATTACGTTAACTGTACCTAGCTCAGTTACCACTCCTTTATCATACCCAGTTAAGCTTGGGTTTGTTTCTTCATTAAATAAAACGTCGTATGAAGGATTGTAAACTACCTCTACAACATCTTTAATACCATATTTTTCCAGTGAAATTGATTCAGAAATATCCATTTTCATTATTTAGGTTGTGTATTAATTTGTTTGCAAACTTAGAAATAAATTTAAAATATAAATGTACAAAAGAGTTATTAAATAGTGCCTTTACACTTATAAGCCTGTATACCAGCATATAACCATGCTATAATAAACAATAAGCCTCCAATAGGAGTAATAGGTCCAATAAATCTTAAGTTAATAGTAATCAAATCTTTAAAGGTTAAAAGATAGATCGATCCGGAGAAAAACAATATCCCAAACAAAACCAGATACATAACTGTTTTTTTAGTCTTGTCTGAAAAATAACTGCTCATTCCAATAAAAAGTAAAAAAAAGGCATGGTACATTTGGTAACGTACACCTGTCTCGAAAGTTAGAACCTGTGCTTCTGAAACAACTTTCTTTAGCCCATGAGCTCCAAATGCTCCTAACATAATACCAATTGCTCCGATTAATGCCGCGATAAATACTACTTTACGTCCCATTTATTTTTCTTTCAAATATACAAATTATCACTTACATAGCACATTAATATTTTTATACAATTTTTTCATTTTCTTAAAACTCAAATTTCGTATATTAGATTACCAACTAGAATATTATGACTAAAGAAATTTTAATAGTAGGCGCTGGTAGATCTAGCTCTTCATTAATCAAGTATCTCTTAGATAAATCAGAACAAGAGAATTTACATTTAACTATCGGTGACTTATCAATTGAGTCAGCCAAACAGAAAGCAATGAACCATCCGAATGCTACTGCCATCGCTTTTGACCTACACAACGAAGTGGAACGACAAACTTTAGTGCAGAAGGCAGATATAGTAGTATCAATGTTACCTGCTACACTACACATAGAACTAGCAAAAGACTGTGTAAAGTATAAAAAACACATGGTAACGGCATCATACATCAGCCCTGCTATGCAAGAATTAAACGAAGAAGTCACTGCCAATAACCTAATCTTTATGAATGAAATAGGTCTAGATCCTGGTATTGATCACATGAGTGCGATGAAAATCATCCATGAGATCGAATATAAAGGTGGAAAAGTCACTTCATTCGAATCTTTCTGTGGTGGATTAATTGCTCCAGAATCTGACAACAACCTTTGGAACTATAAATTCACTTGGAACCCTCGCAATGTTGTTCTTGCTGGACAAGGTAGTGCAGCCAAATTTTTACAAGAAGGACAATACAAATACATTCCTTACAATAAAGTATTTAGACGAACAGAGTTTCTTAACGTCGAAGGGTATGGCAAATTTGAAGCTTACGCAAACAGAGATTCTTTAAAGTATAAAGATATTTATGGTTTAAATGATGCCAGAACAATATTTAGAGGTACTATCAGAAGAGTTGGATACTCTAGAGCATGGAATTTATTCGTGGAATTAGGTATTACTGACGACACATACAAGATAGATAATTCAGAACAGATGACCTACAGAGAGTTTATTAACTCTTACTTACCTTACCATCCTACTGACACTGTAGAAACGAAACTCCGATTAGCTCTAGGTATTGACCAAGATGACATCATGTGGGATAAGTTATTAGAGCTTGACTTATTTAATCCAACTAAAAAAATCGGTCTTAAAGACGCCTCTCCTGCACAAATATTAGAAAAGATATTAGGAGATTCATGGACACTAAGTCCTGATGACAAAGATATGATTGTGATGTATCACAAAATAGGCTACGAACTAAAAGGCGAAAATAAGCAGATTGATTCAACGATGGTCTGCATAGGTGATAACCAAGTCTATACTGCTATGGCAAAAACAGTAGGTTTACCAGTAGCCATTGCCACACTGAAGATATTAAAAGGGATTATCACGAATCCAGGTGTTCAAATGCCAATCACAGAAGATGTGTATGAACCCATCTTAAAAGAACTCGAGAATTACGGTATTAACTTCTTAGAACAAGAAGTACCCTACTCGGGATATAACTAACAGAAATAATAAAGGCTCCCATAATAAGGAGCCTTTACTTTTATCTCTTACTGAGGAATCGAACTGATCAATCCCTGCGTATATGGTGTCTTTGGGTTAGCGTATAATTCATCTGCCTCTCCTATTTCTTCTATTCTACCCTTATTCATCACCATCACATTATCTGACATATACTTCACCACAGACAGATCGTGTGAAATAAAGATATATGTGAAGTTATAATTATCCTTTAAGTCATTAAGTAAATTCAGTACTTGTGCTTGTACGGAGATATCTAAGGCAGAGACAGACTCATCACAGATGATAAGTTTAGGCTGTACTGCTATCGTTCTAGCGATACCGATACGCTGTCTTTGTCCTCCAGAGAATTCGTGTGGATATCTATTAAACACCGTTTCGTCTAATCCTACGCGATGTAGTATTTCTATTACTTTCTCTCTTCGATCAGCATCATTACTTCCTATCTTGTGTACTTTCATAGGTTCCATAATAGCCTGCCCTACTGTAAGTCTAGGGTTCAATGAAGAATAAGGATCTTGAAATATGATTTGTATATCCTTTCTAAACACTCTAAATTCTCTAGCTGAAAGCTTCGTAATATCATGTCCTTTATAAAAGATCTGCCCTTTAGTTGCTCTATCTAACTGCAGAATCACATTACCCAAAGTAGATTTACCACAACCACTCTCTCCTACTAATCCTAATGTTTCACCTTCATAAACATTAAAGTTAATATCTTGCAAAGCGTGAAATACTCCCTTTTTAAATAATCCTCCATTAATCACATAATCCTTAAAGACATTTCTTATTTCTAACAAAGGAGCCTTACTATATATTGTGTTTAGCTTACTTTGCCTATCCTCTTTCGTTACTATTTCTTTTACCACATTCTTATTCAGAAAGTCTCCTATCGTAGATAATCTTCTTAAGCGTTCTGTAAGTGAAGGACGAGAAGCGACTAAAGCCTTTGTATATATATCTTGAGGATGATTAAACACTGCTGCTGCATCCCCTTGTTCTACGATATCACCTTTATACATCACCAGTATACGGTCACTGATAGAAGATACTAAATTTAAATCATGTGAGATAAATAAGATACTCATCTTATTATCCTTTTGCAAATCCTTTAATAGATTGATAATTTCATTCTGTACCGTCACATCTAATGCAGTCGTAGGTTCATCTGCTATTAATACCTTAGGCTTACACGCCACAGCCATAGCGATCATAACTCTCTGCTTCTGACCACCAGATATCTGATGTGGATATTTACTATAAACTTGATTTGGATTAGGTAATTTCACTTTATCGAATAAGCGCAAAACTTCTTCTTTTAAGCTTTTACCTTTAAGGGATAGGTGTTCACGTAGTATTTCTGCTACCTGTTCCCCACACGTGATAGAGGGATTAAGAGCACTCATCGGTTCTTGGAATATCATTGATATTTGAGCTCCACGAAGTAAGCGAAACTCTTTATCAGTATAATGTGTAATATCCTTTCCTTCGAAAATAATATTACCTGACGCTATCTGAGAAATCTCTCTGGGCAATAGCCCCATTAATGCAAGTGATGTAACTGATTTACCAGATCCTGACTCCCCTACTACACCGAGTATTTCATTTGGATAGATATCAAAAGAACTCTTTTTGATAATCGTATTCCATGTTTTCTCTTTCAGAAAATCAATCTGTAAATCCTTTACTGATAATATGGGTGTCTGTTCTCTCATTTTGTCTATTCAGCTATCTCGCTTGAATAACAAAAATATATAATAATTGTGATATAGTGTCTGCTATCTAATAAACTAATTATACAGACATACTATATCACAATCTTTATGGAACATATATGCATATTAAGCTACTTTTACTTGATCATATTCCTTTACTAACGTAACGATAGTAGGAGTTTTTGCGTTAAAATTGGCGAACATTGGGCATGCTAATTTCACAGCATCGATCCATTCCTTTAGCAACACTATTGATGCCTCAGACGTAGGCTTTACCACTACCTCTACTTTGTTAAACTCATAGAAGTTTGCTTTATCTACATCATCCGCCTTAATCTCTCCAGATACTTCTACTTGGATTGACTTAAGGTTTAACCCTAATGTATTACCGATAAGATTACCCACAGCATGGATACTACCAGCCAACTTAGCTAATAATAATTCCCCAGAATCAGCATTGACATCTCTCACTAATTCTCTACCATCTTTCACTGTGAAAGAGTAGTTAGCTGTCTTCACAGCGAATTGTTGCTCTCTAACTGAAAACCCCAATACTTTTAAAACTTTGTTTCCCATTACTTCTTATTATTTAAAATTGTGTTTATAAAAAAAGTCCTTTTAGTATTCACATACCAAAAGGACTTTCTTATTTATTGTTACATACAAAAACAGTATAATCAAAACAAGCCATCACTCTTGGTCACATATGTCCACATCGAACGCACAGGAAAACAAATTCCCTTATACGAAGTTGGCGTTATATGCTTAATGACTAAATTCATTACTCTGTTCTTTATATTATTATTAAAAAAAAAGCCCCTGTAGAGGTACAGAGGCTTAATAAATATTATTATTTTATTCAAAAACCTTATACCACAAAAGACATAGCCTTACATAAGACTGATAACTTTATAGAATAAAACGTATTTGAATAAATTATTTGCATGATTATATCTTTATTTATAGTCAAAAATAGGAAAAATATATTTTAACACCAAATGCTAACCTGTATTTTTTAACCAATTATTAACCTAGATAGATAATATCTCCTCTTTACTTAATAGTTCCTCTCTCTTAAACCTAAGCAAAACCTGTGCCACCGCTACTACATCCTTCTCACAATACACAATGATTCTATCGATATCTTTATCCTCATAGTACACTTTAGCCACTTCACTACCATCAATATCGTCTTTTGGCGATGGAATATTCAATATTCTAGTCAAAAGCTTCAAAGAAGTGAAATTTTTATAATCTCCA
Source organism: Myroides oncorhynchi (assembly GCF_020905415.1). Classification (NCBI taxonomy): domain Bacteria; kingdom Pseudomonadati; phylum Bacteroidota; class Flavobacteriia; order Flavobacteriales; family Flavobacteriaceae; genus Myroides; species Myroides oncorhynchi. The sequence goes on from NZ_JAJJMP010000001.1 coordinate 878,479, forward strand.
ACTTTCCATAACTCCATGGTATCTAGATGATTTACCTCCCAGGGCTTCTTCCCAATTATACACAACTTATTGGGGATTTTAACCCCATTAATCAACATACGCCTCACCACAAATGGGACATCAAACTCCTTGATATTATGTCCACATAATACGTAAGTAGGATCATTAAAATGAGTATCAAGTAAAACACCAAACTCTGTCAACAAAGTAGCTTCCTCCCCAGAGAAAGAAGTTACCCTAAACTGTCTATCGCCATTCTTATAAGTGAAGTACTCCACAGAGATACAAACCACCTTACCAAACTCTGCCCAAATCCCTGCTCGCTCATAAAACTCACTTGCAGTCTGACCATCTTTGCGTTGATAAGCTGTCTTGGTATCAAACAAACCCTGCATCTCTTCATCTAAGCCATCAAAATATTCGCATACAGGTACAGTCTCTATATCAAAAAACAGCAAATGTTCTAATACAAGATTTCTTAGCATAGCTTATTTTCTTTGCGCTAACATATTATACGCCTCATCTATATAGGTATACAGATCATTACTATGAGGATCTGTGTCTGTCTGTACCCCTTTAAAGTGTCCGAGACGTACGATAATCACATTGTCTTTAGGAGACACAATCACGAACTGACCTAAATGTCCACGCATATAGAAGAAGTCTTGCCCTTTATGATTCACCATCCACCAGCCGTAACCATACTCAGGAGAATTCTTAAAGCGCGGTGTCACTGATTTATCTACAAATGACTGATCTAATATCTGCACCCCATTCCACATTCCATGGTCTTTATATAATTTACCAAATCTAGCGAAGTCACGAGCATTACTCGTAAAGCAGCAATAAGACTTCTCTACTCCATCCCCTTTATGGTCTAACTGCCATAACGCAGGGTTCTCAGCTCCCATCGGTTTCCAGAAGTATTCTGACACATAATCCGTCATATACTTACCTGTAGCTTTCTCCAGTACCATCGTTAACAGCTCAGTATCTCCACTTTTATAAATAAACTCTTGTCCCGGCTTATCCTTAATCTCTAAGCCAAGCATCACTCCTCTCAAATCTTTGTCAAAATAAGCTCTAGTCACAATAGAGAACGGACTGTAATATGCCTCATCCCAATCTAAACCTGACGACATAGAAGACAAATCCCCTACTGTCAACTCGTCCTTATATTTTCCTTTTAACTCCGGTAAAAACTCAATTACTTTCTGATCTAAGCTCTTAATCTCTCCTCTCTGCAACGCCTTACCAAGTACAGCAGACACCACACTTTTAGCCATCGAGAACGAGTTGCTATAAGAATCCTTATCATACCCATCATAATATGCCTCATAGAAGATACTATCATTCTTAATCACCATATACGCGATAGACTGTAACTCTTTATGTGTCTTCTCTAAACTATCACTCGCCTTCACTGTATTATAATCCTTCGTAAATGCCCACGGTTGCCCCACGTCATTTTTAATCTCTCTAGTTGGAAAGTATTTATAATCATCTAAGAATGCAGTCTTATACCCATTAAAGTAAACAGTACGCACCGCAGTGAATAAATAATCCACCTTAAATATATAAGCCAAAGCAACGATTAATACTATAACAATAGCCAGCCACTTCAGAATCTTCTTTAATATCCTCATAATAGTTTAAATAATTGGTTCTTATAAAATTAGAAAAATAAAACTCTAAAACTAGAGGAAGTGTTAATTTTTATTTCTCATACTCTTCACTTATTATTCTTCCTCCTACTTAATACCATTTCTCAACTAGTCGTAGATTGCGTATCAATACGAGAACCATTACTCGACTAATCTTTCTGAGAGCGACTATCTACGGCGAATACTCGAGTAACTGTCGAGCAACTCGCTATTAATACTGATTCCCACTGGGGTTGAGAGAACTAGTAGAAATAGACTTAATCAACTAAAAATAAATTAACTAATTTAAAAACAACTATTTAAGCATATTTGTTGTTCCAAAAAAACATATGCTATTTTTTTAGAATTATGCTATTTAAGGCTATAATGGGATAGTTTTTCAAAAAAAAAGAGATATGCAATGGATATTTTGAAAGTAAATAGAGCTATAATGAAGAGAAAATAAAAAAAGTAGTTCATATTTTCTTAAATTCTATAGAATGGGAGGTAGCAGAGAGATGTAATTTAACCCTAAATCAAGATAAAGCTAATGAAAGAACTAAAATACAGAAAATCAAAGCAGTATTTGGCAGACGTTTAATCTAGGATTATATTTGCACTTTTAAAATTAGATTTGAATTACGACTATGCACTTTATATCACCAGAATTAGAAGATTACGCAGCTATGCATTCAGAGAATGAGCCTGAATTACTAGCAAAATTAGATAAGGAAACCTACCAAAAAGTATTGCAACCTAGGATGCTTAGTGGACATTTTCAAGGTCGATTTTTAAGTATGATTTCAAAGTTAGTAAACCCTCTGCATATATTAGAAGTAGGTACATTCACAGGGTATGCAACACTTAGCCTAGCTGAAGGACTAAGAGCTGATGGTACGATAGACACAATAGATGTAAACGAAGAACTAGTAGAATTTCAACGTAAATACTTTGATCTATCAGGTCACGGAGATCAGATCAGACAGCATTTAGGGAGTGCATTAGATATCATCCCTACGTTAGATAAGAAGTTTGATTTGGTGTTTTTAGATGCAGATAAGAAAAACTACACGAACTACTTTCACCTTATTATAGAGAAGATGAACAAGGGAGGAATTATCCTTTCTGACAACGTATTATGGTCAGGTAAGGTAGTCGAAGAAATTAAGTGGAACGATAGAGCTACTATAGAAATAGATCAATATAACAAGCTACTGAAAGAAGATCCACGTGTAGAGACTATACTTCTACCGATCAGAGATGGACTGACAGTATCTAGAGTATTATAATAAAAAAAGGCTTAACACACTGATGTTAAGCCTTTTTTTATAATTTTTAAACTAACTTATATTTTCGTTCTAACCATTTAAATAGTTGGTAGAATAATGTTCCAGTAATTGTCCCTGCACACATACCTACAACTATATCTCCTGGGAAGTGCAGTGATAGATAGATTCGACTATAGGCAAATACTAATGGAAATATAAATACAAAGAATGTATACTTATAATACCTTCTCAATAAAAAGAATAAGAACACCATCGTAGCCGTAGAGTTAGAAGCATGTCCAGAGAAAAAACTATTTGTATCGCTACATTTTACTATTCGCAACAATGCTTGAATATCCTCCGTATTACAGGGTCTAGGTCTAGCAAAATACCTCTTAACAAGATTAGTAAATTGATCTGTAAAGGCAATTAATCCAGCGATAACAAGTAATACTATACCCAATGTTTTTAGAGAAACCTTCTTATATACTAGATATAACAATAGTAGATAAAAAGGCATCCAATTTAATTGTTTAGTAATAAACAACCAAAATGCATCATAACTAGCACTTCCTAGATTATTAAGATAGACTAATAATTCTTTATCTGATTGTATAATTGATTCTATCATTACATCTGTCTTTTAATAGGTCCAGTGATACTCTCGATATCTTCTTTTTGTTTTTCTACTTCGTTCTGTATATCCTGTAATGGATTGATATCTTTTAAAGGGTTAACATCCATATCAAAAGTTTCGGTAATCTCTTTCTTAATACCTGATTCTTCTGCACTTTTATTAATTTCGTGTTTGATATCATTCGTAGCATTCTTTACTTGTGCCATAAATTTACCAAACGCACGTGCCATCTCTGGCACCTTATCAGAACCAAATAACATCAAGATAATTAATATAATGAAAAATATTTCACCTCCGCCTATTCCAAACATAGTATGGTTTTTATAATTTATAAGATTACAAATCTACGAAGTTTATTAAATTCTCACGTAGATTTTCGCATAAAGCATGTGTTAAACTATTCTAACTTAGCCTGCTTTCCTACTTCAAGTTCTTTTTGACTTATAAGTTCGATAAAGTAGAGGGCAAGTTCACCTGTACGACTTTTTACTTTATTTGCATCAGGATTTGTAACACTCAAGTAAGAAGACATTAGCTCATCTGTAGCTACATAATATGCAAATCCATTGATATAATCTTTAGGAATACTATAATCTTTAATTAATTTTTCATCAGACATTATATTCAAGAATCTGTCTTTTCTACTCTCTTGTCTTTCATAGGCTAAGGCTTTTTTAAGCATTTTTGTTCGCCCAGAAATCATGTTAACAACAGCATCTACTGAGATTAATCCACTTCCTGTGGTTGCTGTATAGATCTTCCTTTCAGCAGGAGTTCTTACTTTTGTCCCTTTGGGTACTAATCCTAGAGATTCTGCTGTTATTTTAGTAATTACTATTTCATCCAATTCATAATAAAGAGAATTGGGTTCTAAAGGAATTAAAACAACATCTCTCTTAAAGTCGATTTCATCTAATTTATGTCGGTAGCCTAAAAACAAAGCACCTGCAAACATCAGTGTATCATTTTCTTGTGCTTTTAAACGAAAATATCCACCTGGTTTTGTCATAAATGACTCTCCTGTATTGATATTTGCTACATAGATTCCCTCTAATCTCTTTGTACTAGATACAACTTTACCATCTATCATCTTCCTTTCCTGACCAAATGCTACAAAAACATTTAATATCATTAAAAAAGCTATAAAAAATCTCATCATTCTTCAATTATTGCTGTAAAAATATTCTATTCTAAATAATGCACAAATTTTACGCCTCCAAACTTATGTTAAATAAGTTTATTTTATCATACTACTAGGATATTACTTATGAACAATTCTTTATTACTCCCTTCTATACTAACAACATCACAATGTGTAGCAGTATTACATTCTTGACTCTTTATCAAATGGAAAGTCAACAAGAAACAGTTTTATATTATTAAATCTCTTCATGCTCTATAATGCTATTTTGACTTATTATCAAGCATGTCTAAATATTCAAATACAATAGGAGTAATCACACGTTCTAAAGCTTTAGAATCAACAAGATTAGAGTTTAATAATTCTTTCACTTCCTCTTTTGTAATTGCATAATACACAAAACTTTCTGTGTAATCAGCAGGTATTTTAAAATAATTTATTAATCGTACGTTGCTAATAACATCCAAAAACTTATCTACCCTAAAGCCTTCTCTCTCATACTCCAAACTTTTCTTAAGTATAGATGTTCGTCCTGATAGCCAATTATAGAGAGGTTCTACAATTCCAGATTTTGCAAACCTTAATTTGCGTTCCGCAGGAGTATATTTCTTTCCCATTCCATCAAATAGTCCTAATGAACCCCCATCATACTTAGTAATAACAATTTCATTCAGCTGATTCATGGTATACAATTGTTCTAATGGAAATAGCACAGGGTTTCGTTTAAGATCTAATTCATTGACCACATAAGTATATTCTATGTAGAAAGGACTAGTAAACTTAAGTGTATCTCTCAATTCACTGGCAATATCAAAATAACCTGTTTTGTCAGAGATAACAGAATTCCCCTTTGTAGTATTAGTGATCAGTATATCCTCTTTACTTCCTTCTCGAGTAATTATTCTTCCGTGTATAGCTGTATTGTTTTCTTGTGCATTTCCTATGTGATAAAAAAGAAAAAAAGAAATACAAAATAGCAGGTGTTTAACATTCATGTTTAGTGTGAATTTTAATAAGGTGGTTGGTTAACTTCTATTCCTACTTTTGCAGTAACTTCATATTGCAAACTAATACTAAGTCATCTCCATTTCACTTAGTCTAAAACTATCGTTATAGCATCTTGTTTTTTAAGCTTAGGAATACTTAATAAAAGTAGCTCGCAACAAAATCTAAACGAGCCTAAAATACGTCATAAACGAATAAACAAAATGCAATTATTCACAATAGACTTAAGCACAATATGACTAAAGAGCTCTTAATATATCTTTCTTAGAATTACTTTATAGTATTTGGCTAATGCTAAGTCAGGGTTAAAAGGTAACTGTCTTCTTAGAACGAATACTTCTACTGAAAATTATTCAAATTAATTATTTAACACCTTTTTTATCTTCTTGACTGATCAATTCCAGAAATTCTGAAGCTATAGGGGCAATTATTTCCTCAAGATAATGTACATCCACAGGTGCAATATCTAATGCAGCCTTAACCTCGCTATTAAGAACAGCATATAAAGCAAATCCTTCCGTATAATCGTAGGGTATGTGATAACGAGCAACTAGTCGTTCCTTAGATACATTATCTAAAAATTTCTCTAACTTAAACCACTCTTTTTCATAAGCTAAAGCTTTTTTAAGCATAGTTGTCCTTCCATTAATTAGATTAACCAATGACATGATAACACCTGAGTTAGCAGCGGCTAACTGTCTTTCTACTGGAGATGGTCCTTTTGATTCATAATTAAAAAGACCTTTATATGTATCTTTTCTCTTTGTAATAATTATTTCTTCTAAAACTTCCCCATTCTTATTTCTCTCCAATGGAAATAGAACTAAGTCTTTTTCAAAATCTGTATTCTTAATCTCATAAATATATAATAAATACATTGGACTGATAAACCTTAAGACATCTCGATCTTTTCCATGAATATCAAAGTATCCTGCATCATCTGATAGAACAGATGTTTCTCTAGTAACATTTATTACCATCACACCTTCTTTACTCCCTTCGTGAGTCACTATTTTGCCATGCAAAACTTTCATTTCTTCCTGAGCGAAGACACCTAAAGAAGAAATCAGTATGGTAATAAATAGGAATAATCTTATACAACGCATGATTCACTTACTTTAATTAATAATCAATTCTCTTCTTTGCTAATCAGTTCCATAAATTCAAAAACCACAGGGGTTAAGCTTATTTCTAGATATTTTACATCTACTATTTTTGCATTTAATATATCTTTAATATCCTGTTTTGCTACTGCATAATACACAAACGTTTCGACATAATCAAGAGGTATCCTGTAATGCCTCTCAAGACGTTCAGCACTAACAGCATTTAAAAACTTATCTATTCTAAATCCTTCCCGTTCATAAGACAACGCTTTTTTAAGCATACCGGTTCTACCTGTAAAATAGTTAACAATAGGATCTACAGGAATGAATCCTCCTCCTGTTGTAGCTTTTTTTAATTGGCGTTCTGCAGGAGTGTGTCTTCTTGTATATTTATTTGTGATCCCCAAAGCGTCACTATCGATCTTCGTAATCACGATTTCATCTAAACTATTCATCGTAAATATAGGCTCTAAAGGAAAGAGAACGGGATTAAGCTTTACATCTAATTCATTAATAACATAGGTGTATTCAATATAGTTAGAGCTAATAAATTTTAGTGTATCAAGAACTTGGCATTCAATAGTAAAATAGCCTTTCTTATCAGATAGAACCGAAGTCTCTTTCGTTACATTAGCAATAACGATTCCATCTAAATTGCCATTGCGAGTAACTAGCTTACCGTTTAATATATTTTTTTTATCCTGTGCTAAACTATTGGTACATATCAATAGTGTAACTAGACATAATAGTCTAAAATAGTGAGTCATTATAGTGTTTTGTTTAGTTAGGTGAACATTTGCTAGATAAAAAACAAATGTTATATCTAAACGACTTATTTTTACAAAAATTATCATCTATATGAAGAATCTAATCATAGCTAGTACATCTACTATATACAATGGTACTTATTTAGAATATCTTTTACCTACCCTAAAAGAACATTTTAAAGAGGTCTCTACACTCCTATTTATACCTTATGCTCGTCCTAGTGGTATAACTCATGATCAGTACACAGATAAAGTACGCAAAGCATTTGCTACAATAAATATAAAAGTAAAAGGAATTCACGAATATGAAAACCCAATAGAAGCTGTGCACCAGGCAGAAGGCATATTCACTGGAGGAGGCAATACATTCTTACTAGTTCAACAGCTCTATAGAACAAATGTTTTAGATGCTGTAAAAGAAGTGGTACATAATGGAACTCCCTATCTAGGATGTAGTGCAGGTAGTAATATATGCGGGTTGACAATGGAAACAACTAACGATATGCCTATCGTATACCCTCCATCATTTAAGACATTTGGTTTTGTCTCTTTTAACCTTAACCCACACTATTTAGACCCTATCGATGGATCTACACACATGGGAGAAACAAGAGAGACACGTATCAACGAATTTCACGCGTTTAACACTCAGCCAGTATTAGGACTTAGAGAAGGCAGTTGGTTAGAAGTCAAAGGTGATTCAATAAAACTAAGAGGTGAACTAAGTGCTCGTATCTTTGAGCAAAACAAATCTGCTTATGAAGTAGAAACTAATGCTGACCTAAGCAAATTAAACTAAATAGAGAATCACTTTGTTAATCAGATACTGAATCTAACGAAATGGTGTTATTCTCACTACATAACAGACCCTAATACTATATGCATAAATCCTAGTATTAGGGTTTGTCTATTTAAACAAAAAAAAATTGCCATTCTCTCCATTATCCTATCTTTCTTAACTGTATACCTAGAACTTACAGAATCATTGCTTGCTCTTAGTGTCCATATTAAAGCATGAAACAAACCAAAGAATATGAATCCTTACTAAAAAAGGCACTATACACATTCCTAAAACACCCACAAAAAACATCACAATATATTAAATATCAACATATTATATGTAACATATAAAACAAAAAACTACTTCCCTATAATCTTGAAAAACACTTTTAAAAAAACACATATATCTAGGCAGAGAAGAATACCGATACGATTGTTAGTCAAACAATTGAGCGCCAATATTTTCGAAAAAAGAAAGTAGAAATTTGTAAAGTACAGAATTAATTGTACTTTTGCACTCCCTTAATTGGGAATGGAATGTTTAATTAAATACAAATTTATTGTGGAAAGTTTAAGCTACAAGACAGTATCGGCTAACAAAGCAACTGCTCAAAAAGAGTGGTTAATTGTTGACGCTGAAGGTCAAAATTTGGGACGTCTTGCTTCAAAAGTTGC